>NZ_JBFPJI010000275.1:0-4402 GCF_040838205.1 Bacillus sp. S4 | reverse complement strand
GTACCGAGAATAGATTATATTCTCGGTACTTTTATCATTATTTTGTTGTATATTTTCTAACAGCCGGCATAATTTCAGTAGCAATTAATTCAATATTTTTCTCAATCTTATCAAATGGTACACCGCCAAAATCAATTTGTGCCATAAAACGTTGCTGTCCAAATAATTCATATTGGTAAAGCATTTTTTCAATAATTTGTTGCGGGCTACCAATCATTAACGCGTCACGGTGGTCTACTGCATTAGTAAATTGTTGTTTCGGATACCCACCACCGCGTAGCGCAAGCATACCAGCATTAATATGAGGATAATATTCACTAAGTGCATCTTGTGAATTTTCTGCTGTATAAAATAAACTTGTTGTCGCAATTGGTAATGTCGCTGGATCAAAACCACTTTGCTCAGCAGCTTCACGATATGCATCAACCGAAACTTTAAAATTAATAGCTGGGCCACCAAGTGTCGTAAGCATCATTGGTACACCTGCGTGCCCTGCCTTAATCGCACTAGCAGGTGGCCCTCCGACAGCACGCCAAATTGGCATATTGTTATTTTTAGCTCTCGGTATAACTGCCGCATGTTCAAGTGGCGTTCTAAACTGCCCTTTCCATGTTACACTTTCTTCTTTATTTATTTTTAATAAAAGATCCATCTTCTCTTCAAATAGTTCTTCATAATAATTTACATCGTAACCAAGTAAACTATATCCCCCAATACGAGATCCACGACCAGCAACGATTTCAGCACGACCATTAGAAATTAAATCAATTGTAGCAAAATCCTCATATACACGAACCGGATCTGACGTACTTAATACTGTTGCAGAACTCGCGATTTTAATATTTTTCGTAGCTTGTGCAATAGCTCCTAAAATAACTGTATGAGCTTGCGTTGTAAAATGCGCTTGATGACTTTCACCGACAGCAAACACATCAATTCCAGCTTCATCTGCTAACTTGGCTGTTTCAATTAGTTCATGAATTCTTTTTTCTGCACTTATTTTCGAACCATTATGCGGATTTAAAATATGATCTCCAATTGAATATAATCCAAATTCAATTCCTTTACTTGTATCAATACGGTATTTTTCCATAGTTGCTCTCTCCCTTTTAATCAAGTGGTATTAATTTCTCTTCAATCTCTTTTCTTCTCTCTTCTAAAAATGGTGGTAAATCCAGCTCTTTCCCTAATTCTTCAACTGCTGAATCTACTGTAAATCCTGGTCCATCCGTCGCAATCTCAAATAAAATGCCATTTGACTCACGGAAATATAAACTTTTAAAATAAAAGCGATCGATGATCCCTGTTGATTGGAACCCTTTATCTTTCACCGCTTCATTCCAATAACTCAGTTCTTCATCATTTTTTACACGAATAGCTAAATGATGAATACTTCCTTTTCCAGGTCTTTCACTCTCTCCCACTTGCTGTTTCACCAAAATTTCTCCAAAAGATTGACCAGCAATAGATTGATAAATCCCCTCATCGTCTGAACGAGATACTTCTTTATAACTAAACAAGCCTGTTAATATTTTTGATAATTTATTTAAACTGCGCACTGTCATTTCAACTGTTCCCATACCTAAAATACGATGATTCTGCTCTATAGAAGATTCATCCCATCCAGTCCAATATTCAGGCACCTCTTCACCTTTATTATTTAACAGCACTAACCGTAGGCCATCTGGATCTTCAAAGTGCAGTGCGTCTCTTCCGGCGTAAGTTGTAATCTCCCCATGCTCCACCTGGAGCGACTCAAAACGTCTCTTCCAAAATGTAAGACTTTCTATTGAAGGTACGAGCAAGCCTATTTGTGTTATTGCATTTGTACCACGGATTGTTCTTCCTACATTCGGCATTTCAAAAAATGATAATTCAGTTCCAGCACTCCCTGTTAAATCGCCATAAAACAAATGATACATAAATGGATTATCTTGATTGACTGTCTTTTTCACTCGGCGTAATCCTAATACTTTTTGATAAAAATCATTATTTGTTTTCGCATTTTTTGTCACCATAGAAATGTGGTGATGCCCTGGAATTGTATACATAATATTTCCTCCTCTAACCATCACTTGATTAGTCAATTGATAGTGTAAAAAAAATTACTCATGTGGTAATTCTTTTTTTTCACTATGCTTATGAACTTTTGTCATTAACGCGTATAGTATTTTCTGTTCTTCCTCATCTAATACATCATCAAAAAAGGATGATTGGAATGCAAGTTGCTCTGGCAATGCTCCTTCTAATACTGCTTCACCCTTCTCAGTAAGGCTAATCATTTTCGTTTTCCAATCTTGTTTACGTACTATATACTCTTCTTTTTCAAGACGTGTTAACATTCTAGAAATACCACCTTGCGTCACAGTAACTTTTTCGGCTAACTCCATTTGTGTAAGGGGCTGATAAATCCGTATTTGCATAAGTACATCAAATTGAGCTGTCGTCAAATCAAAACGTTTCAAAAACTCATTTGACATCTGATTACTTTGGTTCGTAAACCGTATTAAACGTAACCAGATTAACGATCCTATCGTATTTTCACGCATGTTTCATCACTTCCTAGCGTTGATCTCACTATCACTTTACCACTCAAGTGATAGTAATGCAAGTAGAAATATGTTAAAAATACCTCCCGAAATCATTATTCTTAACTTTCCATTTCACTCATTGCTATATTTAAAGCTGCCACAGCTTTTGGCCAACCAACGTAAAAAGCCATATGTGTTATTAATGCAACTAATTCATTCTCCATCATCCCATTTTGTTTAGCTAGCTTCAGATGAAATGGTAATTGTTCTGTATTACCAAGACTGATTAGTACCGACAATGTACATAAGCTTCTTTCTCTTAATGTTAAAGTGGCATCCCGCCACACTTCTTCAAACAATATTTCTTCACTATAATGAGCAAATGCAGGTGCCATTTCTCTCATTTTCTTTTGAATATAAAATTCAATTGGTTCATTCATCATTTTACTCCCCCTTCCTCTTCACTAGTTGTGCCACCCCTTGACCAAATGACCAGTTTTCAGCAGCTGTCTCATTTAGTGTAATAAAAATATCAGCGCTACCGATGTTCGAACATTCAGATATTTCGTGTGATATCGATTGATATAACTCTCTTTTCTGCTTTATCGTTCTTCCTGGTCCACATGTAATAGAAACATGCATTATGTTCTCTGTTCTCTTTTCTTCTTGCTCTAACAAATAATATGGATTATAAAAAAATTCGTTTAGTCGATAAGGTAAAAACATTTGAAAATAATCATTTTCAGGGATGTTAAAATAATCAATTAATGACAGATGAATACATTCACTTATCTTTTTCAACGTTTCTTTATTTAATATATTTTCAGGATAATAAACGTTTACAAAAGGCATATATTCTCATTCCTTTTTCTTATTTTGGCATTCAAGAAGATTTTATTGTGAAATGTGTAAAATCTCATATATTGTAACATTGTCCATTACATCTATTTCAGGCTTCTCATTATAAAAATTGAATTGACTATAACCCCATTTATCTGGATTATAAACTATTACATTACCTAAACACTTTTCTGTATTTTGTACATTTTCGTTCATTGTATTTAATTGAGTCCCAATCAATGATTTACTTTGAGAAATACTTCCCGCATATTCAACAACATATCTACTTTTCTTAAAATCATCACTTAGATTAACAACTAAAGGAACACCAATATTAATTTGTTGCCATCCAAATGAGTCTAAAATATTATCGTAATAGCCCTCAAAGATAAATTTATTCATCCCTTCATGGTTATTCCAAATATATAATGGAGCGTAACAATTATATAAATTTTCATTCTTACCTGCCTCAGCAATTAAATAGGCTTTAAAATTCAGTTCTTGAAAACCATCTGTTTTATACCCATTAGCCTTTACCCTTTGCCTAATAATCTCCATGTCATAATCCTTTGGCAATATGACCTTATATTGCATTCCAATCATGTTTATCACTCACTTTCGATATTATATACATAATGATAAATCGATGTTGGATCGGTGTAAAATAGGTATAAATTATGCTTGGTATCATTTATAATGATACCGTATAAGGGGCTGAAATGAATGGAAATAAATGATCTTATCATATTTAAAACTGTAGCGAATGAGGGCTCTATTAGTAAAGCTGCTAAAGAGTTAGGTTATGTTCAACCAAATGTAACTGAGCGAATCAAAAAATTAGAACAAGAATTAGAAACAGCTTTACTACATAGAGATAACAAAGGGGTTTCACTGTTACCTTCAGGTGAAATTTTATTAGATTACACTAGCAAAATATTAACTTTATTAGAAGAAGCAAAAAATGAAATTAAAATGAGTTGTACATCTTATCGAATAGCGACGTCACAATCTATTTTAACTAATTATTTAAG
>NZ_JBFPJI010000274.1:0-4451 GCF_040838205.1 Bacillus sp. S4 | reverse complement strand
CTATACTTTCTTTAAAAATTATTGTTATAATGAAAAATAAATATTTTCTATTGCGTCGTTTGTCAGAAGAAAGGGTGTTTCGTATGACAAAAAAGAAAATAGAAGATTTCTTAACAAACTCCGAAAAAGAGGAACTGCTAGAAAACTATAAATGTTTACGAGAAGCCCGCACAAAAAGCGAAGCTAATTATTTTGGTGAAGCAGTAGACCATCTATTAAATAAAGTAAAAAAACGAATTACTGAAGAAGCAGGCATACATGATGAAAATGCAGCAACTGTGCAATCAAAGAGAAAAGCACTTTTTTAGACTGATCCTAAAAAAGTGCTTTTTTGTTTACTAAAACTTTATGATGCCATTCCTTTTTCATTATCTTCACTAAGCTTTTCACTTTTTCTAAATAGAAGTAAAGCTACAACATATAGTAACGCTGTAAAACTACCTACAAGTACAAAGTTTTGAGATACCGCAAATAACATTCCTGCTATTGCCGCTCCAATCATTTGGCCAATGTACATCGAAGCATTAGCAAGGGCAGCACCTGTTCCCCTTGCTATAATAGATATATTTTGTAAGTACCTCATCATCAATACAAACAAAATTCCTGTCACAAAAAATAAAACAAAGAAAAATAACTCGACAACTATCATGTCCTTTAAATGGGGTAGTATTACATATAGCACCGCTGTAAATACAATTCCACCATAGAAAGATAGGTTATAACCAATTTTTTTTACGATTCTAGGGCCAAAAATATTACCCGTTAAATTTCCTAACCCTAATACAAGCATAGCTGTACCTACTTCCTGAACCCGTAAGCCAAATTGAATGGAAAGCCACACACCCAAAAATGAAAATGCAGCAAAATTACCAGTTTGAAAAATAAAATATGCAAAATAGGAAAATGAGACCTTTTTGTCTTTAAGTAATTGTTTATAGCGCTTTAAGATAGATTTTTTATTTCCATCTATATGAACCGGTTGTATTTCTGGTAATACAACATACATCAAAATAACAAGTAGTGCTGATATTATACCAATGATGAAGAATGGCGTTGTATAATGTATCGTTGCTAAATAAGCTCCAATTGGTAGCCCTAAAATTTGTGAGATTGATAAGCCTGCTGTTGCAATCCCAATTGCTTTCACAATTTGCTTCTTCTCTATAAGCAGCGGAATAGATGCCCACACTTGTGGAGATACAAACGCTGCACTTACACCTGCTAAAAATCGAAAAATTAGCATCCATAAAAAACTAGGTGCAATTCCGCACAAAAATGTACTAATTGCGAAAAAAATCATACCTAGTATCATTACTTTTTTTCTATTTAATCCATCTGATATAGGACCAGCGATAAGCGCAAATCCAGCGTATCCTAAAGCATATGAACTCACCATCCATCCTGACAACTCAGTTGAAACATGATACACCTGTTGTAAAGTTGGCAAAAGTGGTGAAATTAAAAATGTATCCGTACCAATCATAAACATTATCATAAAGAATACACCTAGTACTCTTTTCATTTATGCCATCTCCTTATAGAGGAAAAGAGGGTGCTCCCCCCTTTCCTATTAATCCTCTAATATAGACTCAATTTTTTTCATAACCTTCTCATTCAATGAAACATCCACTGTATTTACACTTTCTCTTATTTGCTCTGCACGCTTTCCACCAGGAATAACAGCATCAATTCCTGGTTTATTTAATAGCCAGGCTAACGCTAAATGAGATAGGGCTATATTTTTTTCTTTAGCTAAGCCCTTTAGCATTTCAACTTTCTTAAAGTTTTTCTTATATGTATTTTCCTCAAAAAGATTTACGCCATTGCGCCAATCTTTTTCATTCACTTTGAAATCTTCTGTATATTTACCACCTAATATTCCAAAAGCAAGTGGCCCATATGGAATAAATGAAATACCTGCTTCAATACAATAAGGTAAAAGTTCTTCCTCTGCAGTACGATTTAGCATATTGTAAGGCGATTGTACAACATCTATATCTCCATATTGATTCGCCTCTTTTAATTGTTCTACATTTACATTTGATATCCCAATTGAACGAATTTTCCCCTCTTCTTTTAAACGGATCAGTTCTCCAATTGAATCTATGTAACTTGTTTCAGAGTTTGTAAAATGTAAATAATATAAATCAATATACTCTGTCTGTAATCTTCTTAAACTATTTTCCACTGCGTTCCTTAAATAGCTTGGTTCATTATTAATATAAACCTCTCCATTTAATAACGGCTGTATTCCACCTTTTGTAGCAAGTACAAATTCGTGGCGTTTCTCTTTTAATGCTTCTCCTACCAATTCCTCTGATCTACCGAAACCGTATGAATCCGCTGTATCAAAAAATGTAATTCCTTGCTGAATAGCTTCTTCTATTAATCGTTTTCCTTCTTCCTCATTCACATCAGCATATAAATTATGTCCCCCTACAGCATTTGGTCCTAACCCCAACTTTGAAATATTTAGTCCTGCCTTTTGTAATTTCGTATACTTCATTTTTTCTCCCCCTATATTTCTATTGTTCGAATATAATCGAACAATAGAAATATAGCACTTTATATGCTATAGTGCAACTAGAACAACTTATACAAGTAGGTGAAATAATGCGAACACTATACCATCCGAATCGAGAAGAAATTCAACTTTCTTCAGTCTTATATGCACTTAGCGATCAAATTCGTTTACAAATTGTAAATATGTTACTTGAGAAAAATGAGCAATCTTGTGGCTCATTAAACATCCCTATCGCGAAATCAACTTTATCTCATCATTTCAAGGTTTTACGTGAATCAGGTGTTATGTATACACGACTTGAAGGAACACAACGTTTCATTTCAATTCGTGAAGAAGACTTAAATGCTAGATTCCCCGGTTTATTAGATGTTGTATTAAACGCTACAGAACCATACTAAAAACCATCTCATATGAATATGAGATGGTTTTTAATAATTCCTATTCTTTTAATAAATCTATTAATCCATTCCCTTCAGATGTACGTTCATACCCTAAAGGTACAGTCCTTTTTATAAGTTGCGCGTATATTTCCGGCTCTGATAATTTTCTACCGTACTCTCTCTCACACTGCTTTATGAGAAGTGCTAGCGCCCCAGCGACATGCGGCGTCGCCATTGAAGTACCACTTAATACTGCATATTTCCCCTCTGGATACGTAGACAGTATTTCATCACCCGGCGCTACTAAATCAATTTCTTGATTTGAATTACTAAAGCATGAAATTTTCCGCTCTAAATTAACAGCACCTACTTCAATTACTTCAGAATAAGCACCTGGAAAATCTAATTCTGAAGTATCATCGTTACAATCTCCATCATTTCCAGCAGCGCATACGACAAGTACGTCTTGTTTTACCGCATTTTGAATAGCTTCATGTAACTCTGGTACATCTTGCGGGCCACCAAGTGACATTGAAATAATTCTCACTTTCTCTTTATTCGGTCCTCTCCAATTTACAGCATAATGAATGGCCTCGATAATTTGCTCATAGCTTCCAGAACCATCTCCAGCTAATACTTTTAAAACTAACATTTTAGCAAGTGGTGCTACACCTAATACACCCACTCCGTTTTCGGTTGCTGCGATTGTCCCTGCTACATGAGTACCATGGCCATTATTATCAAGATAAATTTTCGAATCACCTTCATAATCTTTCGTGAAATTTCTCCCACCAATAATACGATCTTTTAAATCTACATGATTTATATCACAACCTGTATCTAAGACGGCAACGACAATATCTTTCCCTTTCGCACTCTTTCCCCATACTTGCGGAGCATGAATCAGTTGTACACCTGGTGGAATTTCATTTACTTGCTCAACCACTTTATTTACAGTAAACGGAATTAATTTAATGCCTTTTTGTTTATTCGCTGTACTACTATTCATCGTAATCCCTCCTGAAAATGTATTATTTTCATTTCAGACCACTATTGAATACGTTTAGATTTAACATTCGTTTTATTCGTTCCATTTCCCTTCCTCTCAAATATTTCTCAATAAACAAAAGAAAAGGACCGATTATGGTCCTTTTCTTTTTCAGTTTTTCAAAAGAATAATAAATTAAGACTAAATCTCACTCTTGTTCAAAAACTGCTCAATTTCTTTTATTACATGTTTTGCGCCTTCTATACTAACAGTAATGCTTCCATTTGCTAATGAAATATTTTGGTCTGAAACATCACCTGTTATTTGACAAGCATTGTAAGGTTGATATTTTTGTAAAATGACTTTGTCTTCTTCTACAAAAATTTCAAGTGGTGATTTAATTTGTATTCCTAATACATCTCGTAATTCTTTAGGAATAACTATCCGTCCCAATTCATCTACTTTTCGAATAATTCCTGTTGCTTTCATGTTACTCCCCCCTTACTCTCTATTTATTTTTTTCACCTCGCTATTTTCATTTTATCACTATATATTTGGT
>NZ_JBFPJI010000273.1:0-4572 GCF_040838205.1 Bacillus sp. S4 | reverse complement strand
ATTATATACTAATTATATAAACATGATAAATAAAAATTAATATAAAGCCTTTTTAAAATACGTATTTTATTATATAAGAATAATATATAAATTAGATATTATTCTTTCGTACCTCTTTCCTTTTACAACCGTGAAATCCTTTATGATATAATGGCGTAGTTATTTCTGTTTATATAGAAAGAACTACAAAGATATTACATACTATGGAGGATAATTATGCCTAGATTATATGCATTTGCATTTAAATCACTGCAAATATTAACAGTATTATTTTTTGCAATGACTCTTATTTTCTCATTGCAATATTTAATAACTGAACCGAAGTACAACACCTTTTTACTTGTAGTTGCACTCATGATTGTTCTAATCGGTATCGTATTCATTTCCATTATCGTGAACCGGTTCTTTACTCAAACACAATTTCTCATATTTCTTTGTTTACTAGCATTCATACTGCGCCTTGCATGGGTGTTAACAATCCATACAAATGTCGTACAAGATTTCGCACAAATGTATAATGGAGCAGTTGATGCAGCAAATAACAATTTCTCATTCGCGGACAAAACATACTTCACTACTTGGGTATATCAATTAGGGTTTACTATGTATCAAGCTGGTGTTATAAAATTGTTTGGCGAAGGTGTATTGGCGATTAAATTACTAAACATACTGTATTGCACTGGCATTACGTACTTTATATATCGCATAGCTTCGCATCTATTTAACGAATTTAGCGGTAGAGTCGCAGCACTTATTTTCGCAACATACATCCCTAACATTATGATGACTTCTGTTTTAACAAATCAGCACCTCGCGACATTTTTATTCTACGCTGGTTTTTATCTTCTCGTAAAAAAAGGAATCTCGCATTCGTATGCATGGATATTTGTTAGTATTCTTATTGCATTTGGCGATATTATGAGACCGATTGGTATTGTTATTTTACTAGCGCTCATTCTTTTCTTACTTATCACTCATGTAATTGGTGATCAAAAAATAAATAAAAAAATGGTCGTATCAAAGTTAATTGGTATGCTTGGCATTTATTATATCGTGCACTTTATCTTTAGCTATACATTAATTACTACAGGGGTTACACAATATCCATTATCTAGTCGCGACCCTTATTGGAAATTTGTAGTCGGATTCAATCCTGATACAACAGGTGGATTTTCTTTCCCTGACCATAAACTTGTTTTTCAATATCCAATTGGCGAGGAACGTTTCGAAATTGAAAAACAGCTCATTACAGAAAGAATTGCCGATAAAGGACAGCTATTATTGTTATTCAAGAATAAATTTAAAGTTATGTGGGGAGATTATGACGCATCCATTTATTGGGGGCTAGAAGGATATGCAAAACCCGAATTATCAAGATTACTATGGACGTTAGAAAAATTATCTTACATAAGCATTTGCATATTTGCTTGCATAGCCTCCATCAAAACGATAAAAGAACAAAAAAATAAAACGTTACTATTCTTCTCCCTATTAATTTTAGGTTACGCGGGAGTCCATATATTTATTGAGATACAATCGCGTTATCGTTACTTTATTATACCTACGTTTATGATTATGCAAGGTTACGGCGTCTATCTCATTACGCAATATATGAAAAAAAGATTTCAACGTAAAGAAGTACACTAACAAAAAAACACTCTACTTTTTCTGTAGAGTGTTTTTTTCTATATGATGAATAAGTTTCTTTACTGCTTGTTCGCCTTGTAATTGAAGCTCATCTACTCTTCTTTGCAAAGATTGCTGTATTTCCTCATGCTGCGTCACTTGCTTTTTAGCAATTTTATATAAATCTTCGGCACTCCAGTCTCCATCAACACTTCCTATAACAGGTTGATTCACCTGTCTTAAAAATGAATCAATTTTTGGATCGTATGAAATCCCAACCATCGGTGTTTTCGCAACAGCAGAAAAAATAAGAGCATGAAGACGCATACCAATTAAAAGTGAGCACTCTGATAAAATAGATATTTTCTCATCAATATCCATTTTATATGGAAGCATATACGTCTCTTCTCCCATTAAATCCACTACCTCACGCGAAGCATTTTGATCAAACGGACCATGCATTGGGACAAATAAAATTTGGTACCCTTCTTGCTTTAACTTTTTTAAAGCAACCGCTAACTTTTTTATATAATCTTCTTTTGCATTCCAGTGACGTACACTAACTGCAATGATTTTCCCGTGCAGAGAATGTGTTTGTAACCACTCTGATTGTTTTTTTTGTTTCCATGTTAAAACTGGATCTGGAACCAGTTCAATATCCCTTTTCATGCCAATTTCCTTTAAGTATAAAAATGAATCCTCATCTCGAACTGATATATATGCAGCTTTCGACAAATGCCATTTAACTAATAATCGATTATGCCTTTTTGTAATCGGCCCTATCCCTTGTGAATAAATGTAATATGGTTTTTTTAACATACGAGCAAACCACATAATGCCCGTATAGTATAAAATACTTTTCACACTCGTTTTATCTTGGAGGAGGCTCCCTCCACCACTAATAAGCCCATCACTTTTTCTAATTGCATTATAAACCGATTTTATACTCCAACGATCTACCGCTTCAACTCCGTACATTTTCCTTGTATAGTCAGGGTCATTTGACAGCACAACGAGTTCAATATTCGGATTCTCTTTATGTAACGATTCAATAATCGATTGTAGAATAGCTTCGTCTCCAACGTTATAAAAACCATAATATCCTGATAAAACTAACCGCACTCTTAATCTCCTCCAACATTTGGTAACCAATTGTTTCATCCATCATAACTGGCACCAACTCCTTACCTAAAAAACGCGATACATAAACAAATATCCCCTCAATACGCCCGTCCGAATTCCAATTCTAAAATTTCATAGTTCTATATTTATTTTTTCAAAAATGGTATTTGTTTTGTTGATATCCAGTTTAATTTCAAAGCACATATCCCATACAAAATTGTTGCAACAACAAATGCTACACCACTATATAATAACGCAATAATTCTTGAAGATGTAACATTTATCATTGTAGATAGTTCATATAATCCTAATCCTAAAATACAAGACAATCCTATTACAGTGAAAAATCTCCCTATGTGCATAGAATAGGAAAGATATTTTCGAATGTATAGATGATTTACGATACAGATTAACACATATATAACCAATGTACTATACGCCGCTCCATCTATGCCAAACTTTCTTGTTAACTCTATGTTTAACAATACTTTCACAAAACTCGCTCCGACAACAATCCACGCGGCTTGTGCAGAACGATTAATCCCTTGTAAAACTCCTATCGATAATATCATAACCGATGTAAAATACGAACTACCAATCATAACAGCTAACATACCGCTTCCCTTTGCATCTGTGAACAATCCCACATTTAATGGAACTGTTAATGCCATTAACCATATCGTTAACGGGACTGTTAGCACATGCATGAGTAGATTTGTATTTTGAACTGTTGTTTTTGCCAAACTCATATTTTTCTTTGCTAACGCAGACGTTAATAACGGTATTAACGGAAATACAATTGCACTTGCGAAAACAACAATTAATTGTGTGAATGCAAAACCACGACTATATATACCAAATTGCGCTTGAATTTCTGCCGACGACCCTTGCAGCACATGCGGCACTGTAAGCGAATCTACTAAATTCAAAAGCGGCATGGATAAAGCTCCTATAGCAATCGGAATAGATACTTTTAATATTTTCTTTCCATCTTTTCTCAAATCTCTAAGCGAATATGAGTCTTCCTTATAGCGGTATGGACTCTTATTGTACGTCCTACGTAAATATATAAGGGAACTTATTACCCCTAGAAACGATCCAACCATTGCCCCACTAGTAATGACAGCACTACTTTCATTCCAATATACTAATACATAAGCGATGATTAACATAAAAAATACTCGTACAAATTGCTCAACGACTTGTGATATCCCCGTCGGTTTCATATCACCAAACCCTTGGAAATAACCACGATAAACTGCCATATATGGTGCTACGAGTAAAGCCAATGACGTAATCAGTAACGGTCCTCTCGTTTCTTCCCCACCAAGCATATTTGCAATTTCAGTAGAAAATAATACAATCACCAAACATCCGAATGCACCAAAAGCCATTCCTATAATTGATGCCGATTTAAATAATTTCGCAATTTCTTTATGCTTATTTTTTTCTTTCAACTCTGCAATTAATTTTGAAATTGCCAATGGTACACCAGCTACTGACAATGTAAGAGCAATCATATATACAGGAAACACGAGGCGAAAAATACCAAGCACTTCATCTCCTGCTATATTTTGTAATGGAATTTGAAAGAAACTTCCAAGCAATTTCGACAAAAAAGTTGTAATTGTTAAAATTGCTGCACCTTTTACAAAATTCTTATTCATGTTCCTTCTCTTTTCTTTTATACATATATTCTCAAACATATTATTACTACATATAGAGACTGCTTTTATCTCATTAAATTATCATACCAAATTTCTTATATAATGAATACTTTCTTTTTTATAACAAAACGCAAGTATTCTTACTCAAAAAACGATT
>NZ_JBFPJI010000272.1:0-4574 GCF_040838205.1 Bacillus sp. S4 | reverse complement strand
GCAATGGGCAGGTAGTATTTTTTGAGAAACCCACTCAAAAAATCTCCACCTTTTTTCCATTGCATTCCGAAATTCGGCTGGTTTTTAGCTTTCGCCAAGCCGAACAGACCAAAAACGAGGTTAAGTTGCTCGACTTGGACCAGCAATTGTACCAGCCGAACCACCCAGTTTTATCGATTTAAGCGATAAGCTTACTCTATATTCAGTTACGTTAAGTTCTTAGGGGCTAGCCCCTCGCTTCGCTTCACCCCAGCCTTCACCACTCCACCCAAAAACAAGGGGGATTTTGAAAAAAAACATGCTAAGCAAAAAATACAAAAAACCGTCCTGATGGACGGTTTTTTGACGTGATTTTACTTATTGGTACTTCTAAAATAAGGTTTTTTCATAAATAAATGTATAAAGAACATAAATAGAATAGTCAGTACTAATGGAATAACTGTACTAGAAAAATAATATTTGAAACCACCATTATCTTGTAAAATAGAAATTTTAAATAAGTCAATATCCAATGTGTAAGCAATAATTTGTTCTGTGATTAACAAAAAACTATATATTACTAAAGAAAACCAAGGATAATGTATTTTAAAAATCCTTAGAAATATATACATACCTAATGTTCCAGCTAAAATAGACAAAATAATATCTAACATAATGACACCTCTTACAATATTTTACATAACTCACGTTATCGGTAGTTAGGTTTTTTTAGTTGAATGGGAATGTTTTGATCCAGTAGAAGAATACAAAACCTCCAGCTACAAATAAAGCAGCTAAAATGAATGTTATTAGAGGTATTTTATTTTTCATACTTTTTCCTCCTTTTTCCTAATTGTACCATTTAGAAAAAGTGGTATGTTGTATATTTTTGGTTGTATATGATATTCATAGAGAGTTAACATAACGTCTCATTATCGGTAGCAAATAGTTTCATAGAATCCTTGTGTTTACAGGGGTTTTGTTTATATGTTTATGTATCTCGTATACAGGATTTTATACATAGCTGATATAGCGGGGATTCTAAGGATCCCCGCTATTCTTTTTTTGAATAAAATCTTGCATACTCTTAGTGTGGTTTCTGATGAAGTGAGAACAAAAACAATAAGATATACATTTAAAAGGCCTCTCAGCTTGTCTGAGAGGCCTTTTTGTTCTTTGGTGTTTTTGTATGAATAAGAAAATACAAATAGGTTAGAGATAAATCTGGAGCGTTTGAGAGGTATATAACGAGTCTGAGTAATGTTGATTTTATAGAAAAAAAGAGGTGAAAAGTTAGGTAGTATTACAGAAGTAAAAACTTAAATTTCTACTCCTGTAATACTTGGGTTTTATGGTACTTAATGGTACAATTATATGTACTAAAAGGTACATGTTGGAGGTACTAAAATGGACAAAGAGAAAACGATTCAAGTCAAGTTTACAGTGAATGAAGAACAGTATAAGAAGTTAGAAATATTGGCGAAGATGAGGGAGCTTTCAGTGCCACAGTTTTGTAAGTTGACTTCGTTACAAGTGAAGACACAACCAGCTAGACCGATTGTAGTAAATGATGAATATGTAATGCCAGAACCAGATGTGTTGCTGATGAAAGAAGTAGAAGAACGTTATAACGTAGAGAATCAATTTTTAAAAATAGATAAAGAGTTTAATGAACGATTATATGAATATGCAGTGAAACAACAAGAGCGAAGTAAAAACGATCAATAGAGATCTTTGCGTGTGTTGGTCAATCAAAACGGACCTAGCGAAGCAAAGGGAGTATTTGACTTGACCAACTACACTACACCCGAACCCTCTTGGCACTGAACAAACCACCGTTTGTTCCTGCCAACCGGCGAGGGAGCCCCTCAAGGATTGAGGGGTTGGGGAGTTCGATTAATGGGGTCAAGGGGAAGAGTTCCCCTTGTAGGTTTGGACAAAGTCCAAGGTTTGGTTCGGCTTGCCGAACAGCCCCGCAGGGCACACCTTTACGATAGTAAAATATAGTGTGCTATACTTTACATGGAAGTCCACCGAAAAACAGGGGTGAAGTCTATATACTTTATATGGTTCTAGGGACTGATAAGGACGTAGAACCATATGGAAAAGAGGCGAAAAAATGAGTTACGCAATTTGCCGAATGCAGAAATTTAAAATGCGAGATGTGAAGGGAATTCAGATTCATAATCAGAGAGAAAAAGAGAGCCACACAAATCATGATATTGAATCGGATCGAACACAATTGAATTACGATTTACATAATGATGGTCACATTGATTATTTGAAAACAGTGAAAGACAAGATTGAACAAAATGTAGAGACCAATCGAGCGATTCGAAAAGATGCGGTTGTGATGTGTGAGTTTGTTGTTACAAGTGATAGAGAATTTTTTGATGTATTAGATATAGTTGACCCAGCTCAACAGAAGGTGTTTTTCAAAGAAGCGTATAGCTTCTTAAAAGATAGATATGGTGAACAAAATATTGTACACGCAGCTGTGCATTTGGACGAGAAAACACCTCATATGCACGTTGGAATGGTTCCAGTAACCGGAGAAAATAAGTTATCAGCTAAACAAATTTTTAACCGAAAAGAATTGGTTTCACTCCAGGACGATTTTCATGCTCACATGGTAGAAAAGGGTTTTTATTTGGAACGTGGTGTATCAAGTGACAAAAAGCATGTAGAAATGCGGAAATTCAAGGCAATGACCGCAAAGGAAGAGATAAATGCTTTAGAAAAAGAGATCGGGCAATGTTTACAGAAAAAAGAAGTAGTAAATAAACAAATGGAACAATTAGAATCTCGTTTGAATCAATTACAAAATGCAGTGAAATCAACAAATAACGTCGATAAGATCGAAGTTAAACACAAGGGTGGTATCTTACGCTCTAAAACCGTTGAAATGAGCGTAGAAGACTTTGAGGAACTCAAAACTAAGGCAAAGGCATCAGAAGCCTTTAAACGTGAAAATATGACGTTACATCGCAAGAATGAAGCGCTACAAGCGAGTAATACAGATTTACATACAACAGTGAAGTGTTTGGAAAAAGAAAATGAAGAGTTGAAGCCGTATAAGGGTAAATTTGAACGTCTAGCAAAATTAATTGATGAGATGGATAAATTTTATGAGAAATTTATTCCAAAAGAGATGCCTAAATTCCATGAGATTATTGGTTTTTGTAAGAGAAAAGTAAATGCATCTATGAATAGATTTAGTTCTCTTAGGTATTCAGAAGAAAGATTGAATGAACATGAGAAAAGAGGATATGAAACAGCATCAAAGTTTCTTGAAAATCAACGAAAAGAACAAAAACAACAAAGAAAAGAACGTGGAAATGAAAGAGGACTTTGATAGGAGGATTATCAATAAAAAAGCTAAAGAGAAATGCAATTCAATGCCGAAAATGTAGTGATGTAATTGAATCTAAATTTACACATGATTTTAAGTGTTGTTCGTGTGGATCAGTGGGAGTAGATGGTGGTTTGGAGTATGCTCGTATGCAAGGGAATTTGGAAAATATCATTGAGTTACATGAATTTGAGGAAAAGGAAGGACAGGCATGATAAAATAAAAACGAGCCATGCGGCTAACATGGCTCGTTCTAAAGGGTATTTCAGCAAAAATACCTAAAACTTAATCATCTGTTTATAGATTATCATAATTTTATTATTAGGGTAATACCCGAATTATGATTTTTGGTATTTTTGTTGGTGCTCGTAATATCGAGAGGAGCAACAACACATGACAAAAAAGATTATTAACTTTGGACAAGCTGAACAAAAAGCGAGAAAAAGAGATTTAGAGATTGAGCAGAAACAATTTGAAGAAGAACATCATGGGATGGATCAAGACGCAGTAGATGAAGCTTTAAAGGTATTAAGTAAGGCTACTGGTGGTAAAGAGATTTACATAGGTACTAAAAAGAGTCCTCAATCGAAAGTGAGGTTTGCTCAAATTATGCAAGAAAACATGAAGTTTTTAAGTAAACAAGGATATTTAACATTGAGCGAAAAGGGATTTTTAATAGATATTGCTCCTTATATTTCTTTTTACAGTAATTCTATTGTTTTTGATGTTAAAGCTAAAAATGTTATACCTATGAATATTTCAGAACTGGCTAAAGAACTTGAGAGACCAAGAGATAGAACTAGTAAATTGGTTAATGCATTGGTGAAAAAAGGAGTACTAGCAAAGGCTGAAAGTGGTATTGAAGGAAGTAATGCAAAAGCTTATTCTTTGTTTGTAAATCCACATATTATTTTTGCAGGTGATAAGGATAATATTCCAGAGCATTTACAAGTTATCTTTTTTAAAGCTATGAAAATGCCTATATTAAAACAATTACCTAATAAATTATTTAAGAATTGACATTAGTCGATTCTTTTTTTTTGCTTTTTTATATGTGGCAAAAACGCCACGAATGTGTGGCAAAAACGCCACACATAAAAAAGTGAAAAAAGCCAGTGTTATCAATGCTTTATGCCACTTTTAAAATCCTCTCTCTTCTCACTCTCTATATAAGGGGTTTTTCTCCACGCAATGGGCAGGTAGTATTTTTTGAGAAACCCACTCAAAAAATCTCCACCTTTTT
>NZ_JBFPJI010000271.1:0-4578 GCF_040838205.1 Bacillus sp. S4 | reverse complement strand
CGGAAATTCTTATACAATTCTAGGTGCGATTTGTTTATTTATGGGATTGCTCAGTTTAATTTCAATTCAAGTATATAAAAGTAAAAAAATGTTGAGAAAGAAATGCTTCTATCAATTTGGTAGGAGCATTTCTCGTATAAATAAGTATTTTCGTAGATGTGGATTTACCACTATAACTTAGTTGAGATACTTCTCAATCCCTCTTTATCGTCTTCATTACATTCGAATTCGATAAAAAGGTATGTCACAAGTTACAAATTTGGATGACGTTATATTAACTATAGAAAAAATGAAAAGTACCCGTAACTTTTCACAAGGCAAAATCGTTATAAAAATGAAAAGGTTTTTATTATGCATCTGATTGAATGGGGGAAAACCATGAAAATTCTAATTCTAGGTGGTACACGATTTTTAGGAAGAGCATTTGTAGATGAGGCTTTACAGAGAGGGCATGAAGTTACATTATTCAACCGTGGAACAAACAAAGAAATTTTTCCTAAAGTAGAGCAGTTAATCGGTGACAGAAATAACGATGTATCAAGTTTAAAAAATCGAAAATGGGATGTTGTCATAGACACGTGTGGATTTTCTCCACATCATATTAGGAATGTTGGAGAAGTACTTAAAGATAATATTGAACACTATATATTTATCTCAAGCATTTCCGTATATAAAGATTGGATCCCTCATCACATAAAAGAAGACTATATATTACAACCCGAACCGACGAGTGATCAGATAAAGGCTGTAGAGAATGGTGAAATATCGCCTTACGAGCATTATGGTGCGCTTAAAGTATTATGTGAAAAAGAGGCAGAGAAGTATTGGCCGGGGCGTGTTTTACACGTAAGAGCGGGACTTCTTTCGGGAGTGTTTGATTATACAGATCGGCTTCCATACTGGATTCAGCGCGTAGCAAAGGGCGGAAAAGTGTTAGTGCCAGGAAGAAAAGACCGTCCAGTACAGTTCGTTGATATAAAAGATGTTGCGAGCTTTGGACTAAACATGGCAGAAAATAATAAAGCAGGTACATTCAATATAACAGGTCCAAATGATGAATTGACGATGGAAGAGCTATTAAATACGTGTAAAAAAGTTACGAATAGTGATGCTGAATTCGTTTGGGTTGATGAATCATTTATGCATGAGAATAAAGTGCAGCCATGGACGAAAATGCCATTATGGCTTCCTGAAACTTTTGCATTAGAAGGTGAAACAGATCCGTGGAAAGGTGGATTCTCTATTAGTATCGAGAGTGCCGTTAAAGAAGGGCTTACTTTTAGAAGGTTAGAAGAGACAGTTAAAGACGTGTATGACTGGATGAAGAGTATGGATGAATGGGAATTAAAAGCAGGTATTTCAGTTGAAAGGGAGAAGGAATTGTTAGAAAAGTGGAATGGATAGTTTTTATAGATAATAGGGATGGAGAGAAATATGATAGATCAATTAAAAAAGGTTAGAAAAAGGACGATAATTTTAACGGTTATAATCCTCTTGCTAACTGTCATTCTCGTAAGAAATAGTACGTGGTATATCTCTCGTTCCTTTTCTTCTGAATTTTTTCAATTGCCGATGCCATTGGATAGTAAAGCAATTAAGGATTATGAGGTGGATGAGAAGAATTGGATTGAATTAGCAAATGGCGGTTATTGGGAAGTAGTAGCGAATCGAGTTATAGAAACGAAGCAATCGAAGGCAGAAGTAATCTCATTCTATCAAAAAATAGGAAAGTTAAAATATCCTAATTCTAACGTGGTCGGTGTAGAAATTCAGATATACTTTTTTGAGGATAGTGTGGAAATAGAAACTGATAAAGGAAATTATTACCGAGATAAAATGGGAGGAATTCGTTATGTAAGTGAATATGATATTAGAGCTATAAAGAAGGAAAAGCAACCTAGTGATCCAGAGACGATAACATATGTGATTCAAGTGCATACCCAATTTGATTATTGGTATAAACTTGATTGAACATGAGGGACTATAGGAAGGATAAAAGGTTATGTGGAAAAATATCATTCGAAGTATTTCTTTAGACTTAAGATTGAAAAATCCAGCTACGAAGGATGAACTTACTGAAGTACAAAAATATTTGCACGTGGAGTTACCGAATGATTTATCACATTTATTACAGGAAACAAACGGTATAGAAGGTGAATATGGGGACTTTATTTGGGATGCTTCAAGAATTAAAACGGAAAATATGAATATGAGAAATACAGTCGTATTCAAGGATTTGTACATGCCTTTTGACTGTTTATTATTTTTTGCTGATGGCGGAAATGGTGATTTGTTTGGCTATTCCATTTTGAATGAAATAGTGCAAAGAGATGATATATATGTATGGAATCATGAAAATGATAGTAGGACGTGGGTTGCTCCTTCCTTAAAAACTTTTATGAAGTGGTGGGGGAGTGGAAAGATAACAATTTAGACATAGTATGAAGAAAAAACGCCTTGTTACTAAAGAAACAAGGCGTTTTTCGTATGTAAATCTACCACTCAATCGGTTCTTCCCCGTACATCTCCCACAGTCTAGGAAACATCTTTTTCAATCCTTCTTCGTCATCTTCATCCCAGTCAAACTCAAAATCTATCTCGTCGAATTTTTCATTGGATAAGACATGGTAAAGTGTAAAGTATGTATCATCTTCATCTCCTGTTTTTTCTGCATATACAGTGAAACCGAAGTATAAAGAAAGTTCTTCAATATTTGGTACGTCATACTCACTCAAATTTTCTAATACAGGAATTAACCGTTCTGGATCTTCAATACACGCTTCATAAGTTTCTTTCCCTTGATATAATAACCATCCGCGGAAGTAATCAAAACAATCATCCGAACAACCGCCTAAAATAATATAAGCTGCTGCCCATAAGCGAGATGTATAGGAATCTTTTAATATGCGATGCATATGTGTGTCAAAAGCTACAATTTCATGTACTGTACGTTTAGCAAGGTGAGAAGTAAGCCATTCTAGTTGTTCTTCTTGGTCTTCACCTTTCGTTTTTGTACGATCAAGTAGTTCCCAAAATTCTTCTTCTGTTATCGTTTTTTCTTTTATATAATCTTCCCCAGGGCACGGGTCTGTATATCCTTTTTTTCGTTTGGAAGCGATTAGTTTGTTAGCTTCTTTTATACACTCTTCTGCTGTTTCAAACTCTTTCGCTTTCACACTACCAGCTGTGCCAATTTTTCCGTAAAACACAACATAGTCTCTATCTTTCACAACGATTTTCCAAAACTTATTTGATTTCTCAGTCTGCTGGATTAATAACGTTTCCATTCGTACCCCCATAATGTTTTCTAGTGTGCAATGTGATTGTAACATATGTATATTTACTTGTAATGACAAATCAAGTGTATCGAGTTTTTGAAAAAATCAAAAATCATTGAACGGAATAGAAAAATTTAGTAATCTTATTTGTACAGCACATACATAATAGTTTTGTAATGATTCAATATTTAAATAAAATATAGGGGGAAATCGGTGTGGATCTTACGTTTAAAGTAGAGGAAACATGTTTTAATTACCGAGTCGGAGCAATTTGTAAACAGGATAATAAAATACTCATTCTGCAAGGTGACGGTGAAGATTTTTGGTATGTACCGGGCGGACGAGTGAAAATGTTAGAAAATAGTGAAGATGCGTTAAAACGAGAGCTTGCAGAAGAACTAGCTGTTCCAATTGAAGTAAAGAGGTTAATATGGTCAGTAGAAAATTTCTTTACACTTTCTGAGCGAAAGTTTCATGAAATTAGCTTTTACTATGAAGTAGAGCTGCATGAATTACCCGCGAATGGAGCCGACCAATATATTCTGAATGAAGAGGGTAGAACATATATGTTTAAGTGGGTGCCGGTAGAAGAGTTAGATGCATATAACTTACAGCCAGCGTTTATAAAAGAGAAAGTAAAGGATGTATCAGTTCATACAGAACATATCGTTTTACAAAAGTAAACATGTCCGGAGGGGGAAAACGGTGAAGGGGACTAAAAAAGAGATACATATAGATGATAAAGTCATTCGTTACACACATATCGAAAAAGGTGCTAATACAATTTGTTTTATGTTCTCAGGTTCAGGCTACAATTATGATAAACCGTTATTCTATTATGCAACGATGCTTATGCTTGAAAATAAAATAGATGTAGTACATATTCATTATTCCTACGATGGACAATTAATGGAAAAACCAATGGAAGAAATAACGAAAGTAATGATGGATGATATTAATCCTGTCATTATTGAAGTGCTAAAAAGTGGGCAATATAGCAATTCGATGTTTTTAGGAAAATCACTCGGAACAATCCCGATTGCAAATGACTTAATGAAGAGAGAGGAATACTTACAGTCAAAGATGTTATTACTTACACCTTTACTGACGTTTGATTCGATTTTTGATTCTATCTTACATAGTCATCATGAAGGGCTATTAGTTATTGGGGACAAAGATCATCAATACAATGCAAATCAAATGGAGCGATTAGAGCAATCCAATTTAAAGATTGAGATTGTCAAAAATGCAAACCATTCTTTAAATGTTGGGGAATTTGAAACAGATAATTCAATTACAG
>NZ_JBFPJI010000270.1:0-4603 GCF_040838205.1 Bacillus sp. S4 | reverse complement strand
TATCTAGAGTGAATTATCATCAAAAAGTTGCATTAAATCCATTAACTAAATTTCTTTATAAAGCCATTATATTATTATTATTGTTAAGTTTTGCATTATTATTCGTTGGAAATGTAATGATTGAGCGAAGTGATATTAGTAAATTACATGTACCCGCTAAGTTAGAGGTGCCAGAATCATTAACACACGCATTTATTGCGACGGAAGATAAAAGGTTTTATCATCATAACGGTTTAGACTATATAGCAATTATTCGAGCTTCTATTGAAAATATAAAAGCTGGTGGTGTTGTGCAAGGAGGAAGCACAATTACACAGCAGCTATCTAAAAATGCTTTTTTATCTAATGAACGTACATTTTCTCGTAAGTGGAAAGAAATTTTTTATACGAAAAAAATTGAACGTACATTCACAAAGGATGAGATTTTAAAATTATATGTGAGTAATATTTACTACGGAGAAGGAGCATGGGGAATTGAAAAAGCAGCAAACCTTTACTTCGGTAAAAAGGTGGATCAATTAACATTGGCAGAGAGTGCAATGATGGCTGCTGTAGTAAAAGCACCAGCTTATTACTCACCTGCACAAAATTATGATAAAGCAGTTGAGAGACGGAATGTAGTTTTAAGGCTAATGGAGAAAGAAGGGTATATAAATCATGATGAATATGTGCAAGCAGTTAGTGAGAAATTAGTAATTCGTCATGATATAAAAACAGAGCAATCCATGTTAAAAAATGCCCGTGAAAAAGCAGTAAGTTAAGGGAAGTTCCTATATAGGAACTTCTTTTTTTGAATAAATTGTGACAAATCGTGACACAATATCGTCACAAATGTTGTATTTTTGTAATTTATGTGAGCGTGTTCATTGCGTGACCTATGTAAGTATTGATATTATGTGTATTGTGTACAATGCTGTATACAGAATATGAATTTAAAGAGGAATGTATATGAAATCATCGAACAAACTCATGGTTCTTGGTGTAGTTTTTTCTATCGCAGTATTGATTGTAATCGGGACGATTGTGTATAGCATCATAAATGACAAGAAAGATAAAGGGAATGAGATGTTTGCTTATTCTACGCAACAATCTTTAGGGAAAGATGATGCTCCAGTTAAGGTAGTTGAATTTGGAGACTTTAAATGTCCTGCTTGTCGTACTTGGGATGTAACGGTATTACCACGATTAAAAGAAGAGTATATTGATAAAGGTAAAGTGCAGTTATATTTTATTAACTTCCCGTTTATCGGAAAAGACTCTGATTTAGGTGCAGCTGCCGGTGAAGCAATTTATAAACAAGATCAAGATTCATTCTGGATTTTCTATGATGAGATTTATCAAAATCAAAAGAAAGATACGGAAGAATGGATTACAGAAGAATTACTTCTTAATATTGTGAAAGAAAAGCTTCCGAAAATTAATGTAGAACAGTTTAAAAAAGATTTACACAGTAAAGAAATGAAAGACAAAGTACGTAAAGATTCAGATCGTGCTCAAAAATTAAAAGTTCAAGGTGCTCCTTCAGTATATATAAATGGGAATCTTGCAAACCCTGATTTCGATAGTATGAAGAAGGCGATTGATAAAGAATTGAAAAAGTGATGAGGTATCTCATCACTTTTTCGACTTTTTTCGATAAATTTCTTGCTTCGATTTTTTTTACATGCTATACTACTTTACATAAGTTATTTCAATATCTTATATTTATTCATATTTGCGGGTGTAGTTTAGTGGTAAAACAAGAGCCTTCCAAGCTCTGGTCGAGAGTTCGATTCTCTTCACCCGCTCCAAATTTTATTTAATGTTTTTCTGATAAATTGTGATCAACGCAGTGTTTCGTTTCTAAGATAAACGAAGCATTGCGTTTTTTTAATGTTTGAAAATCATAATTATATGCGAAAATAGAAGTAAAGAATATTATTCCAAAAGTGAATTGCTAACCAATATAGTCGTTACATAAGGGATGGATTCATCGGAGGAGGCGATAAAGAATGGATTTTGAACAATTAAAGCAAGATGTAATTGCGTATAGTAAAACGATTGGTATAGATAAAATAGGTTTTGCCAGTGCTTCACCATTTGAGGAGTTAAAGCAGCGTCTAATCCAGCAGCAACAATTGAATTATCAGTCTGGATTCGAAGAACCTGATATAGAGAAGAGAACGAATCCACAGCTATTGTTACCTGGTGCGAAATCAATTATTGCGATTGCTTTAGCGTACCCTTCAAAATTAAAAAATGCACCATTAAGTAAGCGTGGAGAACGTCGCGGGATTTTTTGTCGTGCTTCTTGGGGCCAAGATTATCACCTTGTTTTACGAGATCGTTTGCAAAAGTTAGAGGCGTATTTAATCGAAAAGCTTCCGGATATAGAAGTGAAGTCAATGGTTGATACAGGGGAGCTAAGTGATCGAGCTGTTTCAGAGCGTGCCGGTATTGGATGGAGTGGTAAGAACTGCGCTATTATTACGCCGGAATTTGGTTCGTATGTATACTTAGGAGAAATGATTACGAATGTTCCGTTCCCTCCTGATCGGCCAATAGAAGATCAATGTGGAAGTTGTACGAAATGTATTGATATTTGTCCTACAGGTGCTTTAGTACAAGGCGGCCAGTTGGACTCGAAGAAATGTATTGCATTTTTAACACAGACAAAAGGATTTCTGCCTGAAGAATATCGCGATAAAATAGGAAATCGTATATATGGATGTGATACGTGTCAGACTGTTTGTCCGAAAAATAAAGGAATGGATTTTCATAACCATCCTGAAATGGAGCCTGATCCTGAATTAGTTAAACCATTATTAACACCACTTTTAACAATTAGTAATCGTGATTTCAAGGGAAAATATGGGGTTATGTCTGGTTCATGGAGAGGTAAAAAGCCATTGCAACGAAATGCTATTTTAGCACTTGCACATTTTAAAGAAACAGCAGCAATTCCTGATTTAATCGGTGTTATGAAAGATGATCCAAGACCAGTACTTCGGGGAACAGCAGCATGGGCACTTGGGAAAATTGGTGGAGATGGAGTAGGAGAAGACATTGAGAAAGCGATGGAACGTGAGAAAGATGAAGAGGTTCTTCATGAAATGAATCGTGGACTTGAATTGTTAGCACAGAAAAAAGAGTAGATAATATCTCCCTTTTTCATATTGTAATATGGGAGGGAGACGAAATGGTTATAAAAGCGAATATTGAAAAGCAAGTGCAACAGTTTTTAGCATATATAACAGAGAAACGAACAGATGTAGATGGTATTGCAATAGATTTGTTACAAATGGTACAGAGAAAGAAACAATTGTTTCAAAAGCGTAGTGCAAATATAGTGAAAGCAACTGCAGATATTTCTTTCATTAGACAATTAAATAGTAATGAGCATCAAGAAATTGATTATCAAATACACTTGAAATATTTAATTAAGCATAAAGAATTATTTTATATCGAAGAGGAACAATTAAAACGACGAGTTTGTTTGAAAAATAGTCGTATAATAGATGATTATGCTCTTGAAGTGTCAGAAGAAATAGAAATAGGTGAAACGTTAGAACGGGAAGTCACGAAAGAAAAATATGGTTCATATCAATATAATCGTTTAGAGGCAGTGAAGTATGCAGAGCGTTGGTGGGATGATCGCAATCCTGCATACCGTAATTTTCCTGATAATTGTACAAATTTCATTTCACAATGTCTGCACACTGGAGAAGTGCCAATGAATGGACATCCTAATATTCGTAAAGGGTGGTGGCAAAGGGGAAACCAGTGGAGTTGGAGCTGGGCTGTAGCACACTCTTTTTATTGGTATTTGTCAGGTGCTACAGCTGGTCTTCGAGCAGAAGCAGTAGAAAAGCCAGAAGACCTTATTCTTGGCGATGTAATTGCGTATGATTTTGAGGATGATGGTAGGTGGAATCATACGACAATTGTAGTAGCAAAAGACGCAGATGGTATGCCGCTTGTAAATGCACATTCAGCGAATAGCCGCAGGCGTTATTGGAACTATGAAGACTCTAGTAAATATACACCACAAATGAAATATAAATTCTTTCATATTATTAATGGGTAGAGATTTTTCGTTCAAGTGGTATAATACGTAGTAGACAAAAAATAGAGGTGAATATCGCGTGGGAGTACATGTTGTTTTATATCAACCAGAAATTCCAGCAAATACAGGGAATATTGCACGTACTTGTGCAGCAACTGGAACAGAGTTACATTTGATTAGACCGCTTGGATTTTCAACGGATGACAAAATGTTAAAGCGTGCAGGACTAGATTATTGGCAGCACGTAAAAGTTACGTATTATGATTCAATCGAAGAATTTTATGAGAAAAATAAAGATGGTGAATTCTTCTATTTAACAAAGTATGGCGAGAAAGCTCATACAGCATTTGATTATAGCAAACGTGAGAAGGATTACTATTTCGTATTTGGAAGAGAAACAAATGGATTACCAGCTAATGTAATTGAAGAAAACTTCGATCATTGTTTACGTATTCCAATGACGGATAAAGTACGTTCATTAAATTTATCTAATACAGCAGCAATTTTAATTTATGAAGCGTTCCGTCAACAAAATTATCCAGGATTAGATTTAGAAAT
>NZ_JBFPJI010000269.1:0-4612 GCF_040838205.1 Bacillus sp. S4 | reverse complement strand
AGCTTATTTAACAAAGAGTGAAGAAATATCTAGCATAATATCTTTAATGTTCGCTTATGCAAGACTACAATCTGATCTTGATACACGCGATACTGACGCTCAATCCCTTGTCGATAAAGTATCACAATTACACGTGAAAGTAAGTGCGGCTAAATCTTTCTTTTCCCCATTCTTGCTTAGTGTAGATGAAAACACATTACATTCTTACATAGAAGAAACAGAAGGCTTACACCATTATAAAGAAGACTTATTCGAATTATACCGCTATAAAAAACACGTTTTGAATAAAGACCAAGAAGAAATTTTATCACAAATGGGTGAAGCACTCTCCTCCCCGCAGCATACATTTGGCATGTTAAATAATGCAGATATAATTTTTGGTGAAGTGACTACTGATGATGGAGAAAAAGTAAACTTAACACGTGGAATGTATTCAAAGTTAATAGAAGATGAGAATCGTGAGAAACGTAAAGAAGCTTATAAAGCTTATTACAAGCCATATATTCAGTTGAAAAACTCTATCGCTTCTACTTTGTCCGCAGCTATTAAAAATAATGTTACTGTTTCAAAGCTACGAAAATATCCATCAGCTTTAGAAAAATCATTATTTGGCGACATGGTTCCGAAAGAAGTATATGAAAATTTAATCGACACGACGAAAAAAAACATTCAATCATTACATACGTATAATGAACTTAGAAAAGAAAAATTAAATGTAGATGAACTAAGACAATACGACTTGAGTGTTGATTTAGTAAAAGGTGTAAAACAAGACATTCCATACGACGAAGCGTTTGATATAATGATCGCGTCACTAGCTCCTTTAGGTGAAGAATATATCGAAACATTAAAAAGCTTTAAAGATAAACGATATATAGACGTGAGAGAAACACCAGGAAAACGTTCTGGCGCTTATAATTTTGGTGTATACGGTGTTCATCCTTTCATTCTTTTAAATCATCACGATGATTTAAATAGCCTTTTCACCCTTACTCATGAATGTGGTCACGGAATGCATACGCATTACTCACACGGATACCAGCCAAGAATTTCTGCACATTATTCCATTTTTGTCGCAGAAGTCGCTTCTACCGTAAATGAAGTGTTATTAATTCACTATTTATTAAAAGAAGCGAAAGAAACGAACGTACGTAATCATTTAATTAACTACTTTATCGATAGCTTTAAAGGTACCTTCTTTACACAAATCATGTTTGCAGAATTTGAAAAAACCACACATGAAATGGCCGAGCAAGGTAAACCATTAAATGCCCAAGTCTTTAGCGAAATTTATGAAAAGCTATTTAGAGAATATAACGGTGATTCACTTATGTTTGATGAAGAAGTAAAATATGGATGGTCTAGAATCCCTCATTTCTATCGTCCATTTTACGTGTACAAATACGCAACGGGCTTCGCCTCTGCAATCCAAATCGCCGATAAATTATTAAGCGGCGACCCAAATGCCCAGAAAAATTATATTGAATTCCTTAAAGGTGGAAGTTCTGACTATCCATTAAACCTACTGAAAAAAGCTGGCGTTGATTTAACTACACCAGCACCGATTGAAAGTGCGTTGAATCGTTTTGCTCAACTTGTTGAAGAGTTTTCAGCATTATAAGAAAAACGCATGCAGAGTTATGCTCTGCATGCTTCTTTCATTTAAATCACTTTATTCTAAATGCTGCTGCGTCACACAGTGAATCATGCCACCATACGCATACAATTCATTTACATGAATCCCAACAATTCTTCTTCCTGGAAACTGCCCTTCAATGATTTGAAGTCCTAACTTATCATGTTCATCACCGTATATAGGAACCAATACAACTTCATTTCCAATATAAAAGTTCAAATACGAACCTTTACAGTCTGCCTCTTTTACCACTTTTCTTGTTACAGGTACTGGGATGAGCTGAAATGGATTTCCATCTATATTTCTCGCTTGTCGCAATTCTTGATAATGCTTTTCCTGCGCCTCCAAAAGGTACGACTCTCCTTCCCCAAAAGGATCATATTCATAAAGAATTGTATTTTCATTTACAAAACGCGCTGCCCCATCAATATGGTAATCTGTATCTTCATCATAATTATCCTCTCCGCGAATACCAGTTATCCATATGAAATTCGTTACTCCCAAATACTTCGTTAACTCTATTTCAATCTCTTCCTGACTTAGTGTAGGATTTCGATTTTCATTTATAATAGAAGTTTTTGCCGCCATTAAGGTGCCATTTCCATTTATCTCTATTCCTCCACCTTCTATACAAACACTAGATTTAACTTTTGGAATGCTATACATTTCACTTATTTTCTCTGGAATAACAGCGTCTTTTTCATACGGGTATTTATCCCCCCAACCATTAAATACCCAGTGTGTTAGGCAGATGTTTCTCTCTTTATCTTTTACAAAGATTGGTCCATTATCTCTTATCCAAACATCATCGGTTTCTTGAACTAAAAAATCAATTTTATCCATATTTACTTTCGCTTCAATTAACTTTGATTGGACATGTACCTTTTCTTCCTCATCACATACAACAATATGCACATTTTCTCCATAATGAAGCTCCTTTGCCATCGATATCCAAATATCATCCAACTTAGCTCTGTAACCTTCACCTCTATGCGTTTTATCATGAGGCCATTGGAGCCATGTCCCCTCATGTTTTTCCCACTCAGCAGGCATATAAAACAAACTATTTTCCATATTTCTCATACATGTTCACCCCTTCTTCGAATGTAAGTTCAGTCTAAACTTTGACATCGTGTTAAGGTCAACAGAAATATATTCATTTACTTGTGGCAACCAAATAAGATTACTCGCTATTTCTCCTTGTGATACACTACTTCTCCTTGTAAAACCGTCACTAAAACTTTCGCATTCGGAATCTTATCGGCACTCATTTTCGTAATATCTTCATTTAGTAATACCATATCAGCTGATTTCCCTACTTCAATCGAGCCAGTAATGTTATCAAGACCTAATGCTTTGGCTGGCTTAATTGTATAAGCATCAATAGCTGCATGTACATCGGATAAGCCTTTCTCATCAATACTTAATGCATTCGAAATCGTCACAAGTGGATTCAGTTCATTTACATCCCAATCACTACTAAGCGATACATTTGCTCCTGTTTTCCAAATTCGCCCTAACGGCATAATTCGTTTCATCTGTTGATCTGAAAAATACGTACTTGCCCAGCTTTGTTTAGGATCTTCCGCAAAATCATGACCTACTTGAAAATCAGCGCTAATACCTAACTCAGCAAAACGTTTTATATCACTATCTTCTACCATCTCCACATGCGTGAGCGTATAAGGCTGATTTGCCCCTTCTTTTTTCGCTGCTTCAATTGCGTTTAAACTTTCTCTTACCCCGCCGTCTCCAATCGCGTGGATTAACGCACCGTAACCAATTTTATTAAGTTCAGTCAACCACCACTTCATCTTTTCTTCTGGAATATAGTTCAAACCATATGGAGTCCCTTGAAACCACTCAAATTTATATTTTTCTAGTATTTTAGCTGTGCTATTAATACTAATTCCATCACTATACATTTTCACTTGATTTATAAGCATTCGGGATGACAAATCATCACGTTTAATTTTTTTGAAATACTCCATTTGTTCTGCTTCATTTAAATTCGGATATACCCATGGACGAAGTACTACTCGTGACGTTAGCTTTTTTTCATCATAAACTTTATTCCAAACATCTAACCAGCCTCGCTTCCAATAGAGACGTCCATCACCGACTGTAGTAATACCATTCTTCGCAACCTCATCTAATCCGTCCAACAAACCTTCATAATTTTTTTCAAACAGATTCGGCTGGGAATTCCATGCTTTTTCCATCACGATATCTCCAGCTGTATCATAAAGAATACCAAACGGTTCTCCTGTCTCTGGATCTCGAATGATTCTTCCGCCTTGCGGATCTTTCGTATCTTTATTTATCCCAGCTAACTCCAATGCTTTCGAGTTAACCCATACAGAATGAGAGGTTCTTTCCATAATTAATACTGGATTATTAGGAAATAACTCATTTAGAACTTGTAATGGAGTTTGTTGTTCTGATTTTTCGTCCATATCTTTTAACAGCTCTTCTAAACTAAATCCAGTTCCGCTTATCCATTCCCCTTCTTTTACATCTTTTTTACACGCTTTTAAATACGAGCGTTGTTCTTGCAGCGAAGCATCTGGTGAGACACTACAATTCCCTGCTGCTGGTGATTTCGCTTCAAATATATGATTATGATTGTCCACAAAACCAGGGAGGATAAAACGCCCTTGTAAATCCACCACTTTCGTATCTTCATTTATAAATCCCTCTACATCCTTGTTTGAACCAACAAATGTAATTTTCCCTTCTTTAACGGCTACAGCCTCTACGATGTCTTGCTTTCCATTTGAAGTATAGATTGTACCATTTTTAAATACTACATTCTTCGGCAACTGATTAGGTAGAACAGAGCTACCATTCTCACCTTCTCCTACTTCAGGAGTACACGCTGAGATCCATACCATACTAAGAATTAGACAAATAAGTAAAATTTTTCTTTTCATATTCTTTCCCCTTTTTATTATGATAAATTGCTTACATATATAG
>NZ_JBFPJI010000020.1:0-33559 GCF_040838205.1 Bacillus sp. S4 | reverse complement strand
AAACCCCGAATCATGGGGCTTTTTTTAAGTGTCCATGATTCGGGGTACAGTTCAACCACAAGGTAGAGGGGATCTTCTAATTCCTATTTCAAACTACCCGCAATCTCCGTAAAGATAACCCCAAGTGCATGTGCACCTGCATCTGGATAGCCTAAGCTTCTTTCACCAACTGTACCAGCGCGGCCCATACGAGCTACGATTTCTTTCGTATACTCTGCTCCTTTAACCGCTGCTTCTGCTCCTTTTTCAAAGGCAGTTTTCATGTCTGATTCGTTTGAAGCGCTATTTAACCAAGAGTCTACACATGGAGCAAGTGCATCAACAAGCGTTTTATCACCAACTACCGCTCCTCTTCCGAACGATCTTTCACCGATAGATTGTATACCTTGCAGTGCTGCTTGTAACATTTCAGCGAACTCTTTGGCTGTTAACTCACATTTTTCGCCTGCTGCTTTACTAGCTGCGCGGAACGCACCGCCCCAAATTGGACCTGAAGCGCCGCCGCAATGTTCCATAATAATCATAGAACAACCGTCAAGGAATGATCCTATCGTTACATTGTCTTGTCCTAAAATAGAACTCCACTCACGTTTTAATTGCTTAAATCCTTTTGCAACACTCATTCCGAAGTCGCCGTCACCTGCATGTGTATCTAACTCACAGAACGGTACTTCATTTTTAATAATGATGTCACTCATTTTATCAACGAGATAAACCATATTGTTTAATGTAATTACATTATCTTTCATAACAGCGTGCTCTTCCGCTGTTTCTATTTCAAAGGAAACTTCCTTCTCCTCTACATCTTCAAGCACATTAACATACTCTACACTTTCAACTGGTCCATCTACTTTAAACGCTGGTGTATTACACTCTTTCGATAGTAATGTTTTTAGCTCGTCATCTAATTTCATTACTGTTAAAGACATACCTGCCATATCAATACTCGTCATATAGTTACCGACGAATACTCTATTAATTTTAATGTTTCTAGCAGCTAGTTCTCTCGTAACTGCGTTGTTAAATAGGTAAAGTTCTTGCAGTGGTGTTCCGCCAAAACCATTTACAAGAAGCGCGATTTCTTCACCATCTTTTACTCCTAAATCTTTTACTAAATCATTTGTCATACGGTTAGCTAATTCATCTGCTGACAGCGTTTTTTCACGTTTAATTCCTGGTTCGCCGTGAATACCTACGCCGTATTCCATTTCATCTTCCGCAAGTGTAAAAGTAGGTGATCCGCTTGCCGGAACTGTACAAGAAGTTAACGCTAAACCGATTGTGCGCACGTTAGCCGCTGCTTTTTCCGCTACAGCTTTCACCGCTCCTAAATCCATACCTGCTTCCGCTGCTGCGCCGGCAATTTTATGAACGAAAATAACTCCCGCAACGCCGCGGCGTCCTACTGTGTAAAGACTATCTTCTACCGCAATATCATCGTCCACTTTTACGTAGTCTACTTCAATTCCATCTTCAGTCGCTAAATGCGCACCGTTTTTGAAATTCATAATATCGCCGCTGTAATTTTTAATAATTAATAACGTACCTTTTTTACTAGCCGTCTCTTTAATCGCTTGATATACCTGAATTTGTGAAGGAGAAGCAAACACATCTCCGCACACTGCCGCATCTAACATTCCTTTTCCTACTAGCCCTGCATGCGCTGGCTCATGACCACTACCACCGCCGCTAATTAACGTTACTTTACTTTCGTTCATTTCTTTCTTCTTAATCACTTTATATTTTTTCAAAAACTCAAGCTCTGGATGAGCCATAACCATTCCGTTGCACATTTCCATTACTAATGTTTCTGGTTTATTTATAATCTTTTTCATTGTGATTCTCCCTCAATTCCTTTAATATATTGTGATATATTTGAAATCTTCTTCTTACTACTCATGTTAAAATGAAAGCGTTTTATAGTAAACGGACAAAATGGACAATCTGTCTAAAGACACCGCTCTCATATATGGATAGGATTTTTATATTAGGCTGTTTTCGTATAGATTGTTGCTCTCTTGAAAATACTGATTACGGTTGAATATAATGCATTTTCAGGAGGCGTTCAATAATGTGGAGATACGTATTATTTGGATAGTTACCTCTACTGGTATCGTTAGCTTGAGTTACATAAAAACTTAGCATTTGAAAATCGAGTAGAGCAAATGCTTATTTCAGCTTGTCAAAAATCTAACTATTTCACAGTTGAAGCATTAAGAAAAGATAAAAAGCATCATTAATCAGATGCTTTTTAGGTAGATTCAGTGGTTTATTGTTATGTAACTAACGGAGCAGTTTAGTTGAATAAGAAAAAAAGATTAATGCGTATTTGACTTAAAATGCGATACAAAATGAAATGTACAAGGATGACAATTCATTTAATAGGTAGGTATTATTTCACATTCTTTAGAGGGGAAATTACCTTGTTATAAAAAAATCTTTCCCATTTAGCTAACAAACCGTTCCCATTTTCACCACGCTGAATTTCAATTTCGTGGTTTTTATGAAATTCTGCTATTCGTTTATTATGCTCTTTGTGCAAATGATGGAGAGCTACTTGTTTCATTATTATCCCTCCTTTCGATTAACCATAATTATATATCCTGGGTTGATTATAGCAAAGTATTCTACACGTTTTGTAGATTAAATCTGCCTTTTAGTTTTAACAGCAACAATCTTTGAGAAAACAGCCTTATATTACTAACATTCTAGGGATGATTAAGATGACCTCTTCTATAATTTCTAAAAAGATAATCGCGAATTCATTGAAACATTTAATGGAAACAGAGTCGTTTCATAAAATATCAGTGAGCGATATTATGTTACACTGTCAAATGCGTAGGCAAACTTTTTATTATCATTTTAAAGATAAATTTGAACTATTAAGCTGGATTTATAGAGAAGAAACGAAAGAAAACATTATAGACTTTCTCGACTATGAAACATGGGAAAATATTTTCGATTTATTATTTGATTACTTTTATGAAAATCAAAAATTTTACCGAAATGCTTTTAAAGTCATTGAACAAAACTCGTTCAATCACTATTTATTTGAGCATACGAAAAACTTATATATGAAGATTATTGATGAACTATCTATGAGCTGTAGATTAACTCTTTCTATTGAAACAAAAAATACGATTGCCTCCTTTTATAGTCACGGCTTCGTTGGAACGATAAAAGATTGGATTGAAAGTAAATGTGAAGTAGATCCATCCATTATGTCTTCTCTCATGAAAAATATGATAAACAATCAATTACTACTTTTACTTGAGCAATCAGCAAAGTAATTAAAGGGTGGCAAAAGCAATGAAAAAGATTATGAATGATGTACAAAATATCGTTCAAGATATGCTGCACGGCTTTTATTTTGAACATAACGACAAAGTAAATTATGACGAAACACATAACATCATTTATGTAAAAGATATCGAAAAAATGAAGCAAAACGTTGTCCTTATAAGCGGCGGTGGTAGCGGACACGAACCTGCTGATATAGGTTATGTAGGAAAAGGAATGCTTACAGCGGCAGTAAACGGCAGTATCTTCACTCCGCCTACAGTCGAACAAATTGCAGCGGCAACTCGCCTCATACCAAAAGATAAAAGTATTTTATTCATCATTAAAAACTTTAAAGATGACGTAGAAAACTTTTTAGCTGCAGAACAAATCGCCAAAGAAGAAGGAAGACAAATTGACCACATCATCGTAAATGACGACGTTTCAATTGAAGATGATGCTTCTTTTAATAAAAGAAGACGAGGCGTAGCGGGCACCATTTTCGTTCAAAAAATATTAGGCGCGGCCGCTCTTGAAGGACATTCTTTAGAAGAACTAACAGCACTTGGCCGTTCTGTCATCCAAAACTTACATACATTAGGAGTTTCCCTTTCCCCTGCAAATGATCCAGTACAAGGAAAAGCTTCATTCACATTAAATGATGATGAAGTGTTTTACGGCGTTGGTATCCACGGCGAAAAAGGTTACCGTAAAGAAGCACTATCTTCTTCTGAAATATTAGCGATCGAACTTATGAATAAACTAAAAAGCATTTATCGCTGGAGAAAAGGCGACAACTTCGCCATCCTCATTAATGGACTAGGTGCGACACCATTAATGGAACAATACATTTTCGCAAACGACATTCGCCGTTTATGTGAGCTGGAAGGCTTACATGTGAAGTTCGTAAAGGTTGGTACCCTTCTCACTTCTTTAGATATGAAGGGTGTTTCACTCAGTTTGCTTAAGGTAGAAGATTTGGATTGGGTGAAGTGGTTGAAGGCGGATGTTGGAGCGAGCAGTTGGTAACAAATTTGCAATTTATCCACCAGTTCCCACAATCCAATACATAAAATGTCGTTATCCAGTCGGAGGAAGGCACCTTAGAGTGTCTTTTCTTTATTTTCAAAAGGACCTGCTCAATTATTGCGTAAAAAACATAAAGTAATTTGAATCCGTTAAAATACATGAGTGTACCCTTGTTTTCCCCTCTTATTAAAGGAGGAGCTATTATGGGATTTGGTGGTAGTTGTAGTAGTTGTGGCGGCGGCTTTGCTTTATTAGTTGTATTGTTTATTTTATTGATCATTGTTGGAGCTTCTTGCTTCTGCTAAAAAACTATTGGAAAAGACACTCTTATATGAGTGTCTTTTCTTTGTAATAAAAAAGCTCTCCATAAAGGAAAGTTTTTAGGTTTATACATTCAAGTCATCCAAATTAGTTATTTACACAACACTTTATCACTTTCGGTCTTTAGTGTGGTGTGACATACACATAATCCTTCCGCTACACAAAGTTGCTCAACTAACTTTAATTCCTTAGATCCAAGACTTATATAATTAAAACACACATCATCATTAAATTCATTTTCTTAAATCAATAGTTAGCTCATCTGTAATCTGCTCAAGATGGAAAAATCTTTTTATATAATGGATATCTGACCACTTTTCTTCCCCACCAATAACAAATAATTCTTGCGCATCATACATAAATGAAAAGCTTGGATAGAAACTATCAGCCTTTAATCCAATCTCCCCAGTATTATTGCTGATAATCTTACAGCCCGCTGAATAACTTAATACCGTATAGAGGGAATCTTGTGCTGATTGGAAGAAATACTTCATAAGTGTAGTTATATCATCACTATTAGTAATTAACACGTTAAAAAAGTTCGTATCCCTTTTCTTATTAGTAAAAACCAGCTCAAACGGGAATTTATTCTCTTCTAAAAATCCTTCAAGGCAATTTCAGCAATTGAACGAAATCGGAAGGGAACAAATAATCATTCCTTATTCCTTAAAGGACCATTTAATGGAGTACAGGGCAGGAATATTTTGTGGGGAAGTCGAAGTTGTTTTATCGTATAGCAACTACGGTATCGAATTTTTGAAACTATTTGAACATGATGGCATTCACGAAATAAGGTTCGCGAATATTCCAATAGTAGAGGGTTTACGAAGTGTTGTTCGTTAACAAGATGCTATATGACATACCCGAAAACCCAATTTCACATTTTCCTATACTGTGACTTTTCTTTGTTATCATGAATTGCGACAAAGTGTTTTTTGTTTGGAAGGAATTTGTAACAGAATAATTATGAAGATGATCAGATAATAAATTTTTACACATAAGGAGATAAAACTATGGCAAAAAACAAATTACTAAGAATGGACAACGTCGGCATTGTTGTAGAATCCCTTGATGACGCAATCTCTTTCTTCGAGGAGATTGGCTTGAACCTCGAAGGGCGAGCCACTGTCGAAGGTGAATGGGCTGGCCATGTAACGGGACTCGGTTCTCAGTGCGTAGAGATTGCTGTGATGGTTACCCCAGATGGCCACAGCCGAATTGAACTTTCGCGATTTCTCACCCCACCTACTATAGCAGATCACCGGACTGCTCCTGTAAACGCCCTCGGTTATCTACGCGTCATGTTCACCGTTGAAGACATTGACGAAATGGTATCCAGACTTATTACTAAGTATGGTGCTCAGCTCGTTGGCGAAGTTGTTCAGTACGAGGACTCGTATCGTCTCTGCTACATTCGTGGAACCGAAGGACTTCTAATCGGTTTGGCGGAACAACTCGGTAATAAATAAGTAAGTGATGTTTTATAAAAAGCTTTTAATGAAATATACATTACTGAAGTGAAAATTGAAACAGAAAAGCAGTGTAAAGTAACTCGAAGAAATCGGGTACGTCATATAACACAGCATTCACGCTGCGATTTAAAGAAAATTCTTATTCAATAAAAGGGCGCCTTTCCGAAGTAACGAAAAAAGTCCAATTTCTTAATACCGAGAAATTGGACTTTTTAATATTGTAAACTCCTTAACGTTGTAAATCCGCATTTTCCTGACGCTAAGGAAATGTCACTTATTAAAAAAGCCGATTTCCATCTCAAGGAATCGACTTCTTTAGTTATTCTTAATGAACTAACGCATGCGTTAGTTGCATAAGTAAGAGGTTTGAAAAAATAGCCTGTATATATTTGAACGATGAATAACTTACCTATTTTCTTGTGTTTGCACCATATACAGAAAATCGAGAAAAACGTAACATATTATTTATCTGTTTGTTTTTGCTTCTTTTTCAAATACTCCGCACGCAATTTTTCAAGTTGCTGCTTTTTATCAAATTTGGCAGGCGTCTGTTTTTCATGAAACTTTGCCACAGCTGCCTGACCTTTGTAATCCAATTGATATTTTCCCACTTTGTTCACCTACTTTTCTTGTCTTTAAAGAGAATCTATTCAACAAATATACTATACCTTATTTTACTGAAGTAAACCTTATTATTTTATTAGTTGCAAAGTCTTTTTACTACTTGTTTTAAAAAATCTACATTCCCAATATTTCCCTCCAAAAAATCACCCCTTGTTATTAATTTTTCTACTTATATCTATCTTAATCCAAATATCACCTTATCAAACTAACCTGCCCCGTTAGTTTAAGTAGGAAACTTCACAATCTCAATAGAGTAAAGCCTATTGGTACATAATCAAATCACCTTTAAATTAGACTTCATAATGTCTCATAAGACTTGTATCAAAATGCTTATCGTTGTAAATGCGCATTTTCCTGACTCTACCCCATCGCTATCAAGCTAACAAAACAAAATACCCCCCTAAAATAAAAAATACGCTATTCTTTCTGTAGAATCATAGGAAAGGATAACGTATTTTTTGATTTCTTCTATTCAATGTGTACGTTAATATTTACGCATGATGTGATGACTTATATTAACCCTTTATTGCTACTAAGGTAGGAGATATACCAAAAATAGGATTATAAAGTACATTTTTCTTGAGTGGCTCCAAAAGTAAAGAATCGTTGCCGTCCTCCTTAAACGGTTAACTAATCCCAATTTTTTCTATTTTGAAGACATGCTCAACGCTGTGGAAAAACAAGTTTATTTTCTGTTCCTAAAAGCAGCCTTTGTATATTTTCCATATGCCTGAAAATAACCATAAACGCCATTAGGAATGCAAATATATAAAAATATAAGGTATTCCCAAAAACAGGAATAAATGAAATGACCGCAACAAGCAATGTAGCACATATTGTACCTAAAGAGACATAACGGGTTAAAGCTACTATTATCACAAAAAAGCCAAGGCATAAAAGGGCCATAACCCAGTCAACCATAAACAGTACAGCCACTGCTGTAAGTGCTCCCTTGCCACCTTTAAACCCAAAATATACCGGCCAGTTATGCCCTATAACCGCCCCTGCGCCCGCCGCTAAAAGGCTTACGCAATCTTTAGCCTCTCCCGAATAAAAGTAAACGCTAAGGAACAAGCCTATATAACAGGCAATTACCCCTTTTAATATATCTCCCGCAAGAACAAACACCGCAGCAGATTTCCCAAGTACCCTCAGAGTATTGGTAAGCCCGGCGCTTTTGCTTCCATGGCTTCTTATGTCCTTGCCGTATATTTTCCCTACAATCACCGCTGTATTAAGGCTTCCTAAAAGGTATCCCAAAACTAAGGCCGCAAAAATCTTTAAAATATCAATCATCACTCTTCTCCCTTTACATTATTCTGAATTTCTTTTTTTCTACATCAATACAGGGTTTTAGCATTGTTCTTCTCCAGAAAATTTTTCAATAAACTTCTACTTATTTATTCATGTTAAAAGGGCATCTACAATAAGGACGCTGGTTATGACTGAATAGTCAGAAAAAATGACTGGTAAAAAATCCTTCATTAGTTACAACATTTTGGATCTAAACTGCACGCTTTCCTTCTTCTACTTCAATGATCCGATCAATTAATAAAAGGGGATAACGATGGGGAATAATTTCTTCAATTTGTTGAATATTGAACATGAATGTCTCTCCTTTATACCATAGCTAGATATTTTAGTTAGTTTAATTTCCAGAAATAAAATGTTCGAATATTGACAACAATTAGTACCTAGTACTATTATTTGATTATATAACTAAGCATGAAAATAGTAAAGGGGGATAAATGTATGCAATCAAAAGCAAGAATTACAGCTATTGGTACCTATGTACCTGAAAAAAAGCTGACCAATGATGATTTAGAAAAATTAGTAGATACAAATGATGCATGGATTGTACAAAGAACTGGGATGAAGGAAAGAAGAATTACTGGTGATAACGAATATGCCTCTACATTAGCTTTTAAAGCTATTGAAAACTTAGTGGAACGTTATCATAAAAGTCTTGTCGACGTGGATTGTATTCTCGTTTCAACAACTACGCCTGACTACACTTTTCCAAGTGTAGCCTGCCAAATACAAGAGTATTTTAATATTCAACATACAGGTGCTGTTGATTTCAATGCGACTTGTGCTGGTTTTACATATGGATTACATCTGGCGAATGGTTTAATTACATCTGGCCTTCATCGCAAGATTTTAATTGTAACGACAGAAACCTTATCTAAGATTACAGACTATACAGATCGAACTACATGTATCTTATTTGGAGATGGAGCCGCAGCTGTTTTAGTAGAGAAAGATGAAGAAGAGTCTAGCTTTATAGCTACCCATATTGGGACAAATGGGGAAGGAGGCATGCATGTATATCGTAAAAATTTATCTACTACCATGTTTGGAAATCCTTTAAGAACACATGGGAAGATAGTTCAAAATGGAAGAGAAGTATATAAGTGGGCAGCACGGACACTACCAATTGGTATTAAAGAATTGTTATGTCAAGCAGAGTTACAACTGGAAGAGGTGAACTGGTTTGTTCCACATAGTGCTAATTTACGAATGATTGAATCTATATGTGAAAAATCAGGTTTCCCACTGGATAAAACGTTAACAAGTGTAACATACATGGGAAATACTTCTTCTGTCTCCATTCCATTAGCATTAGACATAGGTATGAATGAAGGAAAGGTGAAAAAAGGGGACACTCTCTTACTCTATGGGTTTGGAGGAGGTCTTACACACGCTGGACATATCATTAAATGGCATTTAGCAAAGGAATAGGAGATGAAATATCCAATAGTAACATAAACGTATTTTATTACATTAAAAATCTTTATAGGGATTCTGTTCCATCGCTATAAAGCTAAGTTTTTGCACTACCTCTAAAGCAAAAAAGGCGTTATCCTTTCTGTAGAATCATAGGAAAGGATGGCGTTTTTTGTATGTCTATTTCTGTATCGGATGAATTACAACTATTTGCTCAAGAGATTCAAAACTTTTTATCTCCAAATTTCTTACGAGATCTTGCTAGAAATGTTGGTTTTGTACAAAGAACCAGTAAGTACCAAGCAAAAGATTTAGTCGCTTTATGTGTATGGATCAGTCAAAATGTCGCTAAAACCTCTTTAACTCATTTATGTAGCTGTTTAGAAGCATCAACAGAAGTGCTCATCAGTCCTGAAGGACTGAATCAACGATTTAATGCCACAGCCGTGCAATTTCTACAACAAGTGTTAGCCGAACTTCTCAATCAAAAGTTATCTTCAACTAAGATGCTCACTTCTCCATACGCTTCTATTTTCAAGCGTATTCGTATCCTAGATTCAACTGCCTTTCAACTTCCCGATGGGACAGGTACATGACTGGTATTCTTTGCGTTGGCAAATCGAAATTTTATTTAAAACGTGGAAGTCATTCTTTCAAATCCATCATTGTAAAAAGATAAAACCAGAACGATTGGAGTGCCATTTATATGGTCAATTGATTGCCATTCTACTCTGTTCTTCTATCATGTTTCAAATGCGCCAATTGCTCCTCATGAAGAAAAAACGAGAGCTTAGTGAGTATAAAGCAATATATATGATTAAAGACTATTTTCTTCTTCTATTCCAAACTATTCAAAAAGACACCCAAGAGCTATCAAAGGTGTTACTTCGCCTGTTCAATCTCCTACAGCAAAACGGGCGGAAATCTCATCGATATGAGAAAAAAACGGTCTTTGATATATTAGGTGTCGTTTACAATTGTACCATGTCTGATAATCAAGCCGCTTAATTCAAAAAAGTGAAACCCATTAGGGTTTATTTCGTATGCAAATTTTTAAATTACCTACACTTGCCCTTTAGAAAAAAGAAACAATCTCGCCTAAAATTAACTTTGCATAAGCTTAGCTTGATAGCGATGTGACTCTACCCCATACCCATCAGCCTAAGATTTTGAAGTATCCCCAAAACGGAAATTTCATCCTTTCATAGTTGTCCGTAGGAATTTAGTTCATTTTTTTCATTTTGAGGAAGAATGTATTTCTTAACTTGATAGCAATGTGACGCCACCCCATATATGACGTACTATAATCATTCTTGCTATCAATGGAATTTAAAGAAGATGACTCCTGTTGGCATACAGAAATCATCTTCTTGAGGTTGCCTAACTTTTTTGGAATGTCCTTTACAAAGGGTACAGATCAAGAGCACCTTATTCCTATTCAAGGGGATCACATATACCTTCTTCCCTTAAAATCACCAAAACCTATTTACAAATCTATAAAAGTAGATATAATATCCTTATGGAACCTTTATTAATTTATAAAGCATTGTCAAATGAAACAAGATGTCAAATTTTATCATGGTTGAAAAATCCAGAAAACCATTTCGATGAAAAGCCTTATCTAGAACAAGGCCTTAACTTTCAAGTTGGAGTATGTGTAGGAGATATCCAGCTTAAAACTGGCTTAGCTCAATCGGTTATTTCTAGTTATTTATTAACTATGAAAAAAGCAGGCTTACTAGAATCTGACCGAATTGGAAAATGGACATACTATCGCCGAAATGAAAAAACAATACGAGAGTTTTCTGAATACGTCCAAAACGAATTATAAAATGAAAGCTAATAATCAATTGATTATTAGCTTTCACACATTCTGCTTTTTTACAGGTATCCAATTACTTTTTTATAAAGTTGCACTACCTATAAAAGCAAGAAACATGGAAAGGAGAAAATTTTTTTATATATCATATCTAGTTATTTAGATATCTGTTATTGTATTTCGAATTACATAGTCCTGATAATATTGGCATCCAATCATGCTTGTAATAATGCTTCTTTGTTAATGAATTAACTTTCAAAATACTGATATGAATGGAGAGTTTTATAAATGAAAAAAGTAAATCCTTTACTTATTCTGACACTCGCAATAGGTGTGTTCGGAATTATTACTACCGAGATGGGTATTGTCGGCGTATTACCACAAATCACTCAAAAATTCGGAATTTCAACTACACAAGCTGGATTTTTAGTGAGTATATTTGCACTAGTTGTTGCTATTTCTGGTCCGTTTTTAATTCTGCTCGTCTCTAGTATTAATCGCAAAATAATTTTATTAACAGCAATTTTTACATTTGTTATTTCAAATATAATCTACGCTTATACAACACAATTTGAAATCATGCTTATTTTTCGTATTTTACCGGCAGCACTTCATCCACTCTTCTTTTCAATCGCTCTTGTAACAGCTGCTAAACTTGTCCCTCCAGAAAAGAGCGGTCAAGCAGTTACAAAAGTTTTTATGGGAATTACTGTTGGCTTTGCTTTAGGTGTACCACTAACCTCTTACCTTGCAGACCAATTTTCACTCGAAGTTGCTTTCTTATTCGGAGCGTTCGTTAACACACTTGCATTCATTGGAATACTAATCCTACTTCCTTCTATGCCTGTTAAAGAAAAAATGTCTTTCGGCAAACAAATTCGTATACTTGGCAAACCTGGATTATGGTTAAATATTTTAACCGTCACATTCCTTTTTGCAGCCATGTTTTCCGTATACAGCTACTTCGCCGAGTACCTTGCAAAAGTAACTTCCATGAATGGATCTCTCATCAGTATCATGCTATTCATATTTGGTATAGTTATGATTTTAGGTAATCATTTATTTGGTGGTCTCCTGCAAAAAAGCATAATAAATACCGTAATATCATTCCCTATTCTATATTCTATTGTTTACATATTAGTTTATTATTTAGGTGCCTACCTTGTTCCAATGATTTTTATCGTATTCATTTGGGGAATCGTACATGCTGGTGGATTAATTGTTGGCCAAACATGGTTAATAAGCGAAGCAAAAGAAGCACCTGAATTTGGTAATAGTCTATTCGTTTCGTTCTCAAATCTCGGAATTACTCTAGGAACAACTATTGGAGGCTGGTTTATTTCAAACCTAGGTATTCACCAGCTTATTTGGAGCGGATTTATATTCACACTACTTTCATTCCTATTAATTATAATAAAACTAAAATTTTTCAATTCTAATAGCCAGGCTTCATTATCAAGCTAGTACATTTTCAGTTCCCCATTTGATAAAAAAAATATTATAAATTCTTCTCATAAGATTTTATAATGTGAAAAGTATAATGCTCAAAGCCTTTAGCCATAATTACGACTAAAGGCTTTTTTGTATATAAAGTGAAACTTTAATCAGTGGGGGTTTTGTTCATCCCCCCACTGATTATTAGCCTTCACCAATCGGGCGTTTACGGGCCGTTTATCTCCCACCTAACTTCTTTGCTCCACCTGAATTTTGAGGTGGGAGTTTTACTGCCCACAAATAGCGGGATAAAAATAAATCTAAAAGGAGCTAGTTTTATGGAACATAATCAAAATGGAGTACTTGCTTTAATTGTTTTGTTTTTAGGATTAGTGTTTTTTGTTAGTGGAATGGTTTATCATTTATGGGGTTCTTATTAATGGTATGATTGTAATTATCGATATGGCATATTTCCAAAAACAACTTAACATGGTAAAATAATATTCGGACGGGAGTCCAATATTATTAAAATTAAGATGGTTCAAGTCAGAGAAAGGCACCTTAGGGTGTCTTTTCTTTATTTTCAAAAGGACCTGCTCAATTATTGCGTAAAAAACATAAAGTAATTTGAATCCGTTAAAATACATGAGTGTACCCTTGTTTTCCCCTCTTATTAAAGGAGGAGCTATTATGGGATTTGGTGGTAGTTGTAGTAGTTGTGGCGGCGGCTTTGCTTTATTAGTTGTATTGTTTATTTTATTGATCATTGTTGGAGCTTCTTGCTTCTGCTAAAAAACTATTGGAAAAGACACTCTTATATGAGTGTCTTTTCTTTGTAATAAAAAAGCTCTCCATAAAGGAAAGTTTTTAGGTTTATACATTCAAGTCATCCAAATTAGTTATTTACACAGCACTTTATTTCTTCGCATCTCTCATGCTGTAATATCCTAAATTAATAATAATCAAGAAATACCCACCCATAATTCCAGCAGCAAATGTCCACATGAAATCATGGTGTTCAATTTCATACATAATAATCGCACCGAGTATCGCGGCTGCAAATCGATTCATCATTCCAAGCATCGGTGCTTTTTCTTTTTTTACAATGCTATTTCCTAACTTTTCAATACGCCTTCCTAAAATCCAGACGCAGTACATACTCACCAAAAGGCCAATGCTTATCCCTACAAAATGGAATGGGAAAGGTGTCATAAACCATCCCAACAACATCACACCTAGCAAGCAATACATTTGTATGTTAAATGATCTTAGTGCCATACGAATCATGCCGCACTCCTTTATCTTTCTCATTGTATTTACGTATCATCAATTACGTCTGCTACTATCCAACGCCATATGCTCTCTTCCATATAAAAGTCGGATTTTCATTTTATATATCTATTCAATAACACGGATTTTCTGTACAAAATAACACTTTATCCCAACGTACAGGTAATCAGTTAAATGGTGTCTAGACGTACAATTTTTCACTTTTGATAACGTGTTCCCTAGAATGCGTTAATCGCAAACCATTGTCAAAACGGTCTTGAATCATTTTAAAGTTAACTTTTCCAGTTAGAATCTTTTCGATCATTCAACACCTTCTTATTCATGGATAATTCCTATACCTCTGCCGATAGTAATAAAAGTGAAACACCATAAAAATGCACCGATAGCAGCGAACAAAATATAAGTTTTCAAATTCATTTTGCTAACCCCCGAAAGGTAACATGTTATATGTCTAACGCCTGGAATGAAATAACCCAAAACAAGAGAATAGGGTCCATATTTCTCCATCCATTTTGCAACTTTGCTCATTCTCTTTTCCTTCAAACCAACCCATTTTCCATACTTATCAATGAAAGGACGCCCTGCCTTTTTGCCGATCATATAACTGATCACCATACCCAACAACGCTCCTACAAAACTGACTAAAATGGCAAGCTCATAATTTAAAACATTAATATTCGTAAAGTAACCTACTACTGTCATTATGACTTCATCAGGGATTGGTAATCCTACAATTCCAAGAAGAAGCATCAAAAAAATAGCGAGGTAACCATAATCTGTTATAACCTGCTGTACTAATTCCATCTTTCAGACTCCAATTTTTCGGATATATCTTTTTTAAAATGAGGAAATTTAATTTTACTCACCATTAAATAAGCGAGTACGCATGTGCCAAACGCCACGGAAACTGGATTATTCAAAAAGCATATAATAAGGAGACACATTGCCGCGAATGGAATAGGCATTCCAATAAACGTCGGAAGTTTGCTTTGCTGCGTGTTAAATCTCGCAAGTCGAAGCATTCCGCAAACACTGTAAGCAAGCGCACATATCATCCCGATAAACTGTAAATCTTTTAAAGCGACACTATATGCAAGAATAGACGGTGCGACACCGAAAGTAACTAAATCTGCAAATGAATCTAATTCTCCGCCAATTTCCGAAACAGCATCAAGTTTCCGAGCGACCATGCCATCAAAAAAATCAAATAACATACCTGTAATAATAAAAACTGCTCCCAAATACATATCGTGAACGAGAATAGCGTAAATAGCCAAAAGCCCACATACAAAATTTGCTATCGTAATCATATTTGGTATGTAACTCATAACACGCTTTTCCTCCTTTCAACTAGCTGTTTCATATAGACTTTCTTACTCATTCGGATCAATGTCCTTCTGTTTTTCTTCTAATATAACTTTATTTATTTTCGTTAATGTATCAGTCATTTGCTCTAAAGCATTTATATCGATTTTAGAAAAGTATTTCTCAATTAATACATCATCTAACTCAGACAACCGCTCTATATACTTACTACCATTTGGACCAAGTGTAAGGAAATACTCCCGTTTATTATTAGGGTTTACTTGTTTCGAAATCATCTTCTGTTTTTCCAATTTAGATAAAACTTGGCTAACCGCACTTTTCGATATATTAAAAGTACTCGCAATGTGATTCGCTGTCGTATTTTCATTTAAATTGATATAAAATAACATGCTCTCTTGCTGCCCTGTAAGACCGAACTCATCCTTTAACTCCTGAAATAGTAAAATGTAGAAGTCATTGTAGGCTCGATTCATTTCATTAATTACTTCTTTATACGATCTAGTCATAGCATCTTTCCTCCGATCATGCTGCTATTTCGTTCCACTATATAGTTTAGTTAACTTAACTAAACTATATTATACCTTTATGTTCGTGTAAAGGGAAATCTGTCTCCCTCCTTGACTTACAATTGTACAAAAAAGGACATCTTAATTGATATCTTCTTTTTATACTTAATATTTCAGGCTCTCACCATTCTTTTCAACTACTTCTTTATACCAATTGAAACTATTCTTCTTCGATTTTTTTAATGAGCCTGTTCCTTCATTATCCTTATCATTTACAATTCCTTTAGACAGACAACAATACTACATCACATGTTAAATTCCAATAACTAAATATTAACCATTTCACAAATTCCATATAGACCCATTACTGGTTAAAATGTTATAATTAAATCACCCTACATAGTTACTCATGTTCAGGATGAGTAACTAACGTCTTATTAAGTAATGCGCATAACTTAAATAAAAAAGACACTTCACAGTGTCTTTTTTATTTACATCAAGTTTCCTTTTAATTCCAAAACCAATATAATAAGGTGCACCATTTAATACATATAAAGAAAAATATAGATTTATCAAATCATTATGGCACCCATAAAAGTACTTCTATTTTGGAGGAACACAATATGAACAAAAAGTTATTAACAACATTATTATGTAGCACATTCTTGTTTGGATTATCAGCTTGCAGTTCACATGATACATCTAGCAGTAACACGAAAAACGAACAGGAGACTTCTAAAGAAACAAAAAATGATGAACTTAGCAACAAGGATCCTCAAAAAGGGCTTCCCACCCATGAAGATTCTTCTGGTGTATACATATCAATAGGCTCTGTCGATTCATTAGATGTTATAGGTAATGGAGAAGTTAAAGCACAAGGTGTATTTAAAGTATTAGACGTCAGAGTACATAATGGTCACGAGGAACCCATTACACTAAATAGCAACAACTTTAAATTAATTGACGGTACCGGAAGAGAATATCACATTTCTAATGAATTTCAATTAGTACTTAAAGCTGCAAATACCGCTACATTTAAATTTGGTGTTCTTAATCCTAGTGAAAATTTGGAAGGGAACATTGTATTCGATGTACCGAAAAAGACGCAAGGATTAACTTTGAAAATTAATGGAGATATGTTGGATAAAGGGATCGAGTTAAAGGTGGAATAGTCAAAGAAAATACAAACCGCCTATCACAACTTATACTAACATAACAAAAAGTACAGCCTCTGTATTAACTACAGTAGACTGTACTTTTTCATTTATGATTTTGTATAACTCACTATAACAAGATTCCTTAATTCTTTTGAGAAGATGCTCTCCAATCACGAAAAGATGTTGGAAACCCAGAATGTCCGCGTTGCTTTGTAACAACTGGTTTCTCTTCAGGAATAGTTGGTTTTTCTTCAAGAATACTCAAAGCTGTTTGCATTTTCTCCAACTGCTCTCTTAATGCTTGCTGTTCAATCTTTAAATCCGTAAGTAAACGTAATATCATCTCAGAATTAGCCATAACGATCTCCTTTCCCCCAATACACAGAATAAAATACCATATGTAATAAGCGTAATACTCGTGACAAAAATAAGTTCGTCAACTCCCTTAAAATACCGAGTGCTTTTATTTTTTCAAAAGGACCTGCTCAAGTTTATCCGTAAAAACATAAAGTGAAATAAATCCATTAATATATGGACTTTATGGAAGGAGGAGTTAATATGGGCTATGGTGGTAGTTGTGGTGGAGGCTGTGGTTTTGGCGGTGGATTCGCCTTACTTGTTGTGCTCTTTATCTTATTAATCATCGTTGGAGCTAGCTGTTGGGGCGGCGGAATCGGCTGCTAATAAGAGGCACTCTTGAGAGTGTCTTTTTTTTATTTCTCAATATAGGGCTAACATATGTGGGACCGCCACATGCCCATCAAGCTAAGGTTTTAGATCAACCCCAAAACGAGAATTCTATTCATTTTTGACTATTGATAAGTGAGGGATGTTAACTACAAAACCTCTGACAGCCGTTTCATAATATCAGATATCTCATCTGTCATTTTATCTGTAAGAATGATAATTTTCGGTTCTTTATAAGATGGGTCAATCGACACTTCAAACTTCACTTCACCACTTCCCTTTCGCTCGCTCTAAATATAAAAGCTATTTAAGTTACTGTAAATGGATTTTCGATAATCGGTCGTTTTCACACGATAACTGGTCAAAATACGAATATAGCCATTCTCTTTAGATGCTCCAGGAACACATTCTCCTTATTCACAATAAAAAAGTACACGAAGACGGGCACTCTGTGTACTAATCCAATATATGTATTTAGCCTGTATGAAGGGCCTTATAACATTCAAAAAAACTATATCTTTACGAAAAGCTTTACCCTATTAATCAAAAGAACTTTTTTCTATTTCTATTATACATAAAGTGAAACTTTAATCAGTGGGGGTTTTGTTCATCTCCCACCTACCGTTGGATTATCGTCCTTCACACATTTGAGGAAGGCGACTTCTTTCGGATAATGCGTTAATTTTTATTAGACAAGCATGGACAAGTATACAAGCTAAGTGAATTGATTTGAATATAAATAATTATATTAATTTTCAAAAAGGGGGTGAATCATTTTGAACTCATATTTTTCAAAATCGAAGGGATGCTGCTGTCATGGGATTTTGCCTGCTCTTCCACCTGCTGTTCCCCCGACTCTAGCTTTTTCACCAGCTTATCGTAACTTCTGGCAAAATACATTTGTTACGGTACCTAATGGAGAGAACATTCCATTTAACAATCAAAGTGTAGCTAGCGCAGGAGGAATTGTTCTACTTCTTCCTACTACGATATCCATTCCAGTAGCTGGAGATTATGAAATTAACTATGTAATTACAACCGCTAATATAACAAGCACAGGTTCAGAACAACAAGTAACTGCTATCCTGAACGGAGTGCCAGTTCCTAATTTCCAAACATCTTTTGGTACAATAACTAATACCGGAGAATCATGTGACCAATTTTCAGGAACAGCTATTTTAAGAGTACCGGCTAACTCAACTTTTTCATTAAGAAATACAAGTCTTTTTGGACGTTCTCTAGCTCTTTGTAATCTAGTTGAAAGTGGCGCAGCACTAAATATTAAAAAATTAAATTAAAATCTTTTAAAAAGGCTAGAAAAAACAGCTTTTCTATTGTTCATTGGAGTCTGTATAGTAATAGAACATGAACTAAAAGCCCCTTCAAATCTGAAGAGATTTGAAGGGATTTAACAATACAGAGACACATCTTTTTAGTAGTTTGAATGTTGTTCTATAGTTTCTGATGATGTGTTGACATAAATTATACCCACTTAATACCCGAAATATATTTTATTTAAAGGCCTGAGGGTTATGGTTTATAGCTTTAGAAATCCCGTGATTCATATCAATTAGTAAGCTTTCGTACATTTCCTGATCAATTTGCCCCTTTTTTAATGCCAAATCCATTTGTTTTTGTTGTTGAATTGCGAAATAATGAATTAATTTCGATTCACTTATTCCTCTTCTAGATGCAAACGTGGCTAAAGTTACCCCTTTTTTCATAGCATTCGTATATTCTTGTGAAGTTACTTTTAAAAAATGCAAAAGTGCTGGTTGATCTACGATAAATGTAAACTCCTGTCCTTCTTTAGCGTAAGTTACAGGACTTTTAAAAGTCAAACAGGCAATAAAAAAACAAAAACATAATAACCAAACTGTTTTCTTCATAAACTCATCTCGCCTTCCTTTAAGTTAAATGGATAATATAGTTTTATCCATTGTAGTAGAAAAGACTCTATATTCTTACTTTATGGTTTACAATTATTTTGCATTTAACAAGCATACTGCTGCTGGTACATACTGCATGGATGGTCCCAAAGTTTGTGTTGCGAGAAGCGTTGTTTTTTTCCTAAATTCCAAAAATATTATTAAAGCGCAATATAGTGGTTTGCCAACTATGAAAGCCACTGTCACAAGAAAACAGTAGGCTTTTATTTTGTTATTTAACAAGATTAGAACAGGGATCACCATTTCCCCTCAGTAACATTTGAATTGTACATTTTAAAATTGACATAGCACTTCATGCACCATATACTGTTAACAACAGTATACTGTCATTAACAGTATATATTCCAATTCACTCTAGGAGGTATATTCATGAAACATACAGGAAGACATACAGGTGCATTTCTTTTGTTATTTTTAGCAGAAGGTGATAACTATGGCGGGCAACTACTTCAGAAATGTGAAGAAGAACTTCCGGTCAATCCAATCGATAGTGCCATCCTTTACCGTACGCTGAAGAAATTAGAAAACGAAGGTGCTATTGAATCTTATGTAAGTACATCAGTTCCAGATAAGCCGAGAAAGATGTACAAAATTACTACAGCCGGAAAAGAACAATTAGCAGATTTTCAAATGGATATTGAGGAAAAAATAAAAAACTTATCATTTTTCTTAGACAAATATAAAGACTTAAAGGAATCTTATCATGATTAATGGCGCTATCCTTTACACTTTGGCCATTGTTCTTACGGGGATTTCTTTTATGAAGGATCGGACTAAAACGAAAGCTGCCCTATTAAAATCATGGAAAATATTTCAAAATCTTCTCCCTGCCATGCTCTCCATTATGCTTTTCGTCGGACTATCACTTTCTATCTTAACGCCATCCTTCATCTCTTCTATCATTGGAGAACAGTCCGGATTTTTAGGTATTATTTATTCAGCAATACTCGGATCTGTGGCACTCATTCCAAGCTTTGTCGTGTTCCCACTTGGTAATACGTTAGTCCAACATGGCGCAGGCCTACCTCAAGTTGCGGCACTCATGTCTACACTCATGTCAGTAGGAATTACAACCTTGCCGATGGAACAAAAGATATTCGGACGAAGCTTTGCTTACGCTCGTAATGCATCTGCATTACTCATGTCACTCCTATTCTCATATATCATTTGGGTGGTGATGGTATGAAGGAACTAAAAAGATATCGCTTCTTTTTCATTTTGCTGATTGGACTTATCATACTAACTTTTATAAACCAATCTTTAGGATGGAGCGCATTACAATTAACGGGGAATAGCATTTTAGATATGTTGTTTCTACTCCCCCCTGTCCTAATATTTGTAGGGTTACTTGATCAGTGGGTGAAGAAAGAAACGCTAATGAAATACATGGGAGAAAAGTCCGGCATATATGGAATCTTATTCTCTCTATTATTAGGCGGTATTGCAGCTGGTCCCCTCTATGTTGCCTTTCCGATTGCAGCACTACTATTAAAAAAAGGCGCCAGCATTAGGTACATCGTATTTTTCTTAGGTGTTTGGACAACTGCGAAATTACCGATTATGGTCTATGAATTTTCTTCATTTGGCGCTACCTTCACGCTCATTCACATTTGCTTCGGACTATTGTTCTTCTACGTAATGGGCATTATTTTCGAGAAGTTTTACGATCAAAAGCAATTGCTGCAGTATGATATTACGAAAGAAATGTAAGAAGACATCTTTAATCATAAAGATGTCTTTTTTATATAAACCTTAATTCTCGTTCTGTAAAACCCTCGCTGCCTTTACTCCCTCTTTCTCTTCCTTTAAGAACAACGATACGATAAAAGCAATAACGATAAAGATTAACCCTAGTGTAAATGCACCTTGGAATCCAGAGGTTAAACCATTTAACTTCTCTACTGGGTCCATTGGATTTGCTGAGTTTTCCATATACTTAGTTGTTCCTGACGACATTTTCGAAATAAAGATAGCCGTACCAATTGCGCCAGCTACTTGCTGTAACGTATTAAACAGTGCTGTTCCGTGCGGATATAAATCTGGTGTTAATTGATTTAATCCATATGTTTGTGCTGTCATTACGAACATGAGTCCGACCATTAATACGCTATGCATGACAATAATTTGTACCATTGATGTGTCAGGAGTAATGCCTTTAAATAAGAACATTGCAATCCCTACTAACACAATGCCGGGAACGATAACAACTTTCGGACTAAATTTATCAAATAGTTTACCTGCGATTGGTCCCATTATGGCGCTAATAATACTTCCCGGAAGCATTATTAGTCCTGATTTAAATGCTGTAACGAGTAAAACTGTTTGCAGGAACATCGGTAATAAAGTCATCGTTGAAAATAACGACATCATAACAATGACGATTAATCCAACTGATATTGTAAACATCGGAACTTTAAATGCACGTAATTCTAAAATTGGATTCTCAATTTTTAATTGTCGAACGACAAAAATACATAATGATATAAGCCCAACAATTAAAGTGCCATACACTTTCGCATCAGACCATCCTACATCACCCGATGCACTAAAGCTATACACAAGCCCGCCAAATCCTAATGTCGATAAAAGAATAGATGGATAATCTACTTTTGGCCTTGTTAACTCTGTAACATTTTGGATGTACTTCATTCCAATTACAATTGAAATGATCACGATAGGAATAACAATGTAGAATAACCAGCGCCAATTTAATGAATCAACAATTACTCCAGATAATGTAGGACCAATTGCTGGAGCTGACATCATCACAAGTGCGATTAATCCCATCGTGGCACCGCGCTTTTCAGGTGGGCAAATAATTAAAATCGTATTCATTAATAACGGTGAAATTAACCCCGTCGCTACTGCTTGGACGATACGGCCGACTAATAAAACGGAAAATGTCGGTGCAAATCCCGCAATTAATGTACCGACTAAAAACGTTACCATAGCGATCAAAAACATTTGTCTCGTTGTGAGCCATTGCTGAAGTAACGCTGTAATCGGTACCAGCACACCCACTACTAACATGTAAGCTGTAGAAAGCCATTGAATAGTTGAAGCTGTTACGTCAAATTCTTTCATTAATACCGTTAACGCATTACCAAGTAACGTTTCATTTAATAATGCAACCATTGCACCTAAAAGTAATGCAATTAAAATGGGGGTATGTTTCATATTAGAAGTATCAACTTTGCCACTTGCAGGGCTCTTAGTTGTTATATTCATGTATTGATTCTCCTCCTGTTTTTTACTTAAAAATCTTTAAATACACCGGAACACATGTAATATAATATACATATATAGATTAAAAAGGGAGAATCAATTTAAAGCCATTGTATATTTAATCTACAAAAAAGGAGAATTGTAGATGAACGATAATGAAAAACAGCTTGATTTACGTATTAGACGTACACATAAATTACTTTGGGATTCCTTATTTGAATTAATGACGCAATCAAAACAAAAATATAGTTCCATCACGATTAACCAAATATGCGATCGCGCGATGGTACACCGAACAACATTTTACAAGCATTTTGAAGATAAAGATGCTTTATTAGCATTTGGATTTAAACGATATGGCGAGATGATTACTGAAATACCGCTTTTAGATCGATTAAGTAAACCATTTCAAGTGATGGAACAATTTCTTCACCATGAAGAAATCGGTAAAATATTAGAGGCGCAAATGTCTGATGAGCAATTTATTAGCCGTATACATTATTTAAGTCACGAAACGAGAAAACAAGAAACGGAAGCGTTAAATCAGCTGTGCAAAAATCATACGATGCCAAATGATTTAATCATTGAATTTTATTCAGGGGTAATCACATCATTAAGTGCGTGGTGGTTCCAAAACGGAAGAACAGTTTCTGCGGCAGAAATGGATAGGCACTTCCATCAACTCATTAATCGGGATATTTTTCAGTTTGAAAAGGAATAGTATTACAACTTTTAGATCATGTAATCAAATTGACCACAAAATAGGAATATGATATATTTTCCGTAGAATACTATATAAGTGTGACATCGAATAAAATGGCATATAATAAAAAGAAGAGATGCGCTAACATCTCTTCCCTAACTGCTACCGTATAGGGTGGTAGTTATTATAAGTTATTTCTTTTTACGAAACCCACCCTTTTGCTTCCTACGGCGCGGAGTGGGTTTTTTGTTGTCCTTATCCAGAAGTTGCTTCCGCAAAAAATACGCTGAAACTTCACGTACAGTCGCTTTCACAAACTCTTTTACAAGATCAAACAAAAACTCCATATTATCACCTCCTTTCCTTCCAAATAGAAAGAAGGGATAACCACCCACCCTCACAATATGCAGTTAAATATATTTTACCAAACGATTGTAAAGATATTATGTAAACAAAACAAATGAAATTTTACATAGAAAAAAGCCCATATGAAAATGGGCTTTTTGCATACTATTTATTCTCTTTTAACTTCTCTAACTCCCGCTGTACTTCTTCTTGCAAATTTTGATCTAACACTTCTTGCTGATTAGGAGACTTTAAATTATAAAAATAGTTACTAGCAGCCGTTTCTGCTTCTAGCTTTTGCACATACGATTCAATGCGCGCGAAGCCTTTCGCTGTACTTTCTGTATGGAACGAATCAATTGCTCTGTTGCTTTCTTTTATCGCTTGCGCCGCATTTAATCGCGAAACAAGAACTAGTTCTTTATATTGCAACTCTCCATATTTCTTTTGCAATTTGTCAATTTGTTCATAAAGCGTCGCTGTTTGCTCTTTTGTTATTTCGTACTGCTGGCGATATAGTTCCGCTTTTTTCTCATTTACAATCTTTTCTTGCAAGGCTAACTGCGCCATTTGATCTTCTTCGCGTGATACTGCAAGCTCAGCTTGGCGAGTTCTCTTCGCAATAAGAGTATCCGTTTCTGAAATTAATGCTTCATATTTTTTTTCTAAATAATATTGGTGAGAAAGTGCTTTTTCAGCCTTCGCAATTTGCTGTTCTGTCTCGCGAAGATATTGCTTCAACATGCTAACCGGATTTTCTATCTTATCTAACGTTTGATGCACATCCGCTACTACAATCTTTTTAATACGTTTTAAAATACCCATTATTACTTCTCCTCCTTACGAATATTGCGTTCCCATTGATCTAAAATATCTACTTGTTTTTGTACTTGAAAATCGCTGTATACATCTATATCAGTTGCCATTCTTTTCTCTTTTAATTTTTTATATGCCCAAACAATCGTTGCAACAAATGCAAGCATCGGAAGGACTGGTAATAAACCAATAACTAGGAGCAATATGCCTGTCCATTTTTTAACCGTATTCCCTTCAGACTTACGAAGCATAAACCAGCCGAAAAGAACAAATCCAAATGCTAACAGGAATGGTATAAAGAATAAACCTTCAAACTCTTTTTCATGGTGTTTTTCATGATGCTGCTTTCGCTCAAAGTTATTAAACTTTTCTTTTTGTGTAACGAAAGCTTCCCTTTCTTTATCGTGAGAAACAGTATATGCCGCTTGCTTATGCTTCTCATGATCCCACCTTTCAAACTTCATACTATGTAATCCAAACAATAGTAATCCCAGAAGTAACGGAAGGATCAAAACCCATTTTAACCAACGCAATTTTTTACACTTATTCTTTTTCATCTGTTCACCACCATCTATCCTTCGTTTTGAAATAAGTAAAAAATGTATTACCTCCCTTTACCTTTGATACATATGAGTGTAAAACTTGGACGTGAGAAGAGCATGAAAGAAACATGATGAATATATGAGAAATATCTAAAAAATTTCTCATAATTATTCCAAAACGAAAAAACCCAACTTCTCCATATCAAATAGAGAAATTGGGTTCTTTTTCATTATTTCTATTCACTTTCGAAACTCACACACCAATCTTCTTCAAATCCGAACTTTCAATAATTGAATCGAGAAAAAAGCGTCGATAAATTTTCGTTCCAAATATTCAGAATTAATATTAAAATAAACAATGGGGATAGGGGTATGGAATCATAAATTATACATAACGAGGGAATAGAAATGAAAATTCAATTAAAAGCTGATTTAATGCTACTACTAGTTACATTTTTTTGGGGTGCATCCATCCTACTTACAAAGCTTGGACTTGATGGCATAGAAGAATACAATTTAATCGCATTACGATTTATTATTGCCTTTCTTTTATCAGGTTTAATATTTTACAAACATTTATTCAAAGTCGATTTTAAAACTGTAAAATACGCTTTTATACTAGCTTCCGTTTTATTTATCGTCTATATTTTCGCGACTTTCGGTACAAAGTATACGAGTGTTTCTAATGCTGGTTTCTTACTATGTCTCACAGTCATTTTCATTCCAATATTATCAGCTATATTTTTAAAACACATTCCTGAAAAGAAAGTTATATTAGGAATCATTTTAACGATAATAGGAATCGGCTTATTAACATTAACTAACGAATTCAAGATCGGTAACGGCGATATATTTTGCATACTGTCTGCCTTATTTTATGCCATTCACGTCATCATTACTGGAAACGTAACAAAACATGTGAACTCGATTGCGCTCGGGGTCATACAACTCGGTTTCGTCGGCCTATTTAGTCTTATTTTTTCATTAGTGATGGAAACCCCAAAACTGCCTAGCACGATCAACTCATGGCTAATCATATTAGCCTTAAGCATATTTTGTACCGCAGTCGCTTTCATCGTGCAAGTTATCGCCCAGCAATACACTACGCCCACACATACGGGACTTATCTTTTCACTAGAACCTGTCTTTTCGGCAGGGTTTGCCTTTGTTTTCACAGGTGAAACGCTCACAGGAAAAGGGTATTTAGGGGCGACGCTTATATTATTGAGTGTGTTGATTGCTGAGATAGATTTTAAGGGGTTGTTGCGGGTTAATTATAAGAAGAATATAGAGTAAACATTTCACTATGATCAATAAACATACCCCAGAAAAATATGAGTTTATATCATTCTCTTCACTTAGATTTTCTTTTAAATGAGACTTTTTTAGATGCTATCTTCGAATAAGGTAGCATCTAAAAAATGTTAAAAGAAATTTGCCCCTAGTATCTTCTTATATTTTATGTAGCCTTCATATTTGACCTTTTCTACGTTCTTTGAAGTGAAGATGTTCAAAATTACTTACTGAATATAGTCATACAGATTTTTCGCTAACAATAAACAAGTTACTGTAATGAAAAGAGCACGAACATACCCGCTTCCTTTTTTTATAGCAAATTTGGAGCCAACAATCCCTCCAGCAATTTGAGCAATCCCCATTATAAAACCATACACATAGTTTACTTGCCCTACATACATAAATATCAACAATGCACCAACATTACTTCCTAAATTAAGAAACTTCGCATTACCTGCTGCTTTTAAAAAATCATACCCAATAAATAAAAGAGAAAACATTAAAAACGAACCTGTGCCAGGACCTAGAAATCCATCATAAAAACCAATAGCAAAAACAAAAAAAGTAAAGATAATGACGTGTCGACCAGACAATTTCTTATGAGTAGAAATACTACCCCAATCCTTTTTGAATATCGTATAAATAGCAACCGCACCAAGCATGATCAGCATCAATGGCTTCAGTACTTCTGGGTTCATTAAATGAACAGTCCATGCCCCTATTATGGAACCTATGAAAGTGAGTGGAAATAATTTAAAAGCCGATTTCAAATCAAGATTACCAGAACGATAAAACACAATATTACTAGTTGCACACCCCATTGTCGACGCTAGTTTATTCGTAGCTACTGCACTCGCTGGATTCAGTCCTGTAAATAATAAAGCGGGTAAGGCAATGAGTCCTCCACCACCTACAACTGAATCAATAAATGCAGCTAAAAATCCAAAAGCAATCAAAATAATTAATACTGATGGGTCTAAATAAAAATCCATACTATTAACCTCCCCTTTAGTCACTATTCGAATAGTAACTAATAATTTGCTAAATGTAAACAGTTATTGTAACGTTGAAATATAAAAGCAAACATCGGAGGACGAAAAAAGTGGACTACATAGTGCAACAGCTTAAAAAAATTGGTTTTAATGAATATGAAGCTAAATCTTATGTATCTCTTGTTAAACAGGGGCCTGTCACAGCCTACCAAGTGAGTAAGGATTCGGGTATCCCAAGAGCGCGAATTTATGAGATTTTGGGTAACCTTGTAGAAAAAGGAATTGTCATGAAGGAAGAAATAAATGACACCACTCGCTATTCACCTCTACCGGTTGAAGTCTTTTTACAGAAGGCTCAATCAGAATGGCAGTCTACTTATGAAGTAATCAGTGATTCATTAAAAAAACTAGAAACTTCCGAGGAAAAAACGGATAATCGAGTGATTACTTTAAAAGACAATAAAACAATCATTAGCTATTGTCAGGCATTAATAAAAAAAGCAGAACAACGTATTGTCATTTCAATGTGGGATGAGATGTATGAAGCGTTAAAAGAGGATCTATCTCAGGTAGCTGATAAAGTTACAGTACAAGGCATTACCCTGCATGTGAAAAATCCCATTAAAAATCTAGAAGCCCATCGCATAACACCTTATACAGAAACCTTGTCTACAGAACATTGGTTTATTTTATCGATAGATTCTAAAGAGATGATTTATGGACCATCACTTGAAGAGCGTAATATTGCTTTTTATACAGATGACCCCGTTCATATATACCTATTAGAGGATTACGTATGGCATGATGTTTTAGTGAATCGACTTGTACAACGTAGCCAAGATGATTTGGAGCAATGGATTACTACAGAGAGAAAATCCTTCTTTATGGAAAAATAAGAAACATATTCAAAGAATCAAAGAATAAAGCATAAGTTAATGAAATGGAACACTTATGCTTTATTTTATTTGCAAAGTGATACTCCAGTCTTTTAACTATTTCCCTTCCTCAAACCGCCCAAACTCCTTCAAAAATCTCAGCTTAAAACTACCCACAGGCCCATTCCGATGCTTCGCCACATGGATCTCCGTCATCTCTTTCTGCACCGTTTCCTTATCGTAATAATCCTCTCGATACATAAGCATAATGACATCCGCATCTTGCTCAATTTGTCCTGTCTCTCTTAAATCAGATAAAAGTGGTCGCTTATCTTGACGTGACTCTACGGAACGAGACAATTGCGACAATGCTACTATACAAACATTTAAATCACGCGCTAATAACTTAAGCTTACGTGAAATTTCACTAATCTCTTGAAATCGATTGCCCTTATGCTTCGGATCGCCCGTAATAAGCTGTAAATAATCTACAATAACTAACAGCTTTTTATCACCGTGCTTCCTCTTTAACTTACGAGTCTGCATCCAAATATCTTGCATTGTAACACCTGCTTTATCATAAATCTCAAGTGGCAACTCACCAATCTCCGCAAACGCCTTACTCACCTTTTCCCAGTCTTCTATCGTAAAACGATGCTTCGGATTTTTCAGCCTACCTCCTGACACTTCGCCCGCGCAAGACGCCAGCCTTTTTAACAGTTGCTTACTACCCATCTCTAATGAAAACAACCCAACCGCCGCTCCAGACTTCGCCGCATGCAGCGCGATATTTAACGCAAACGCCGTCTTCCCCATAGAAGGACGCGCTCCAAGAACGACAAAATCCCCTTCCTGCAATCCGCACGTCATCTTATTTAACGATATATAACCAGTCTCAATACCAGTATTCTCTTTCGTATCTTGATGAAGCTCCTCATACAAACCAACTAACGCATCCTTCAAATCAAACTCACATACACAGTCCTTTTCCTCTAACTCACAAAGTTCCGTAATCGTCTCACCAATAATTTTCTCGTCCTTCTCCGCAATAAGACGCTCTCCCATCTTGTGCCCGAGAACACCGGCCTGATACATTTTCCACGCACCTCGAACAAGCCCCTCATAATAAGAAAAGTTACTAGTCGTAGGCACACCCTCTATTAATGCTATAAAATACTCCATTCCCCCGATATTCTCCAAAAAATTAGGATTCATCCGAGAAACGAGCGTCACAAGATCAATTGGTTGCCCTTCATCTTCAATTTTTCGCATTAACCGAAATATAGACTTATGCACCGGCATAGAAAAATAATGCTCCGTCAAACGGCACTCCTTAATAAGCTCCCCATCAATTAATAGAGAACCTAACACCGTCTTTTCCGCCTCCACATTTTGAATACTCATGGACGCCACCCGCGTTCCGCTAAAAAGCGCTGCAACTCTTCCTCTGACAGCGCATTCTTCTCCCACTCCTCGCACCTCGTCAAAAACTCCTCCGTCTCCCCAGTACTAACAGACGACTCCTTCTTCCTAAACTGAGCCGTATCCGCCTCAACCTCAGACACTTTCGTAAATCCTTTCCCGTGCCACCCCCTCAAAATCCCCTTCACATAAGCAACCGTTCGCTTATTATTCTCAAACGCAATTTGAAGAGCCTTCAGCACAAGCTCCTCTGACAAATCAACCATCCACGCACTCAGTTCCTCTACCGCAAACGGAGACAAACTACCAAAATGTTGCTCATAAAAAGAAAACACGCGACTTCCCGTCTCTTCCTCTATAACCTCTTCTTCCGCCTCTTCACAAACCGGATTAACATCATCCATAGCCAAATCACTCGGCATACCAAAATGAGCTAAAAGCATTGGAACATTCAGTTCCTCCTCTACGCACTTCTGAAGAAACATATGTACAAACTCCTTATTCTTCACACCCTTAAGCTCACGAAGCACACACTTCTCCACATTCGTATTCGTCACAGGATTATAACGAAGCCAATTCAAAACGAATAACTCCCTCGTATCCGCATCATAAAGAATCTTTCCATAATCGATGAAGCGCTGCACCAACTTATCAACAGTCTCCCTGTTATAACCAGTCTCCATCTCAGCTAACCGCTTTGGAAACGGAAAAATCCCGCACTGCGTCGTCTTCGAACAAGTTAACAAATAAACATAAAAATACCGCTCCTCCGGCGTCAAATCCAAAACAAAATCATCCTGCCAAAAATTCACCTGCACATTACGATACACCGCCATCAAAGTTCCTCCCGTCTCCATTCAAAAATGAAAATTCCCTCTATGTACTATATATAGGAAGGAGGTCCGGGTTTTTGGCGTGTTATTTCAAATTTTTTTTTTGACTACTACTACGGTGTTTGTTGTTGTTTTTGTTTTGTTTTGTTTTTTCTTAGTGATTTATTACTTGGTAGGGGCTTGGAAGGGGTATGGAAGGGGCTAGTTATCGGTTACTTCGATTAGGAAGACTCGATCTGAGAAGCCACCTCGTTCTTCTTCTTTCTTTTTACGGATGTTGTTGATTTCTTCTAGTGTTGTGCCTTCGTATTCGGCTAGGGCGTTTATTAGTTCTAGTAGGTCGGATAGTTCTTCGAGTTTGTGTTCCTTTGTGTCGGCCTCTAAGTATTCGGTTAGTTCTTCTTCTGTTTTTTTGCAGATTTCTTTTATGTATTCGTCTTCGTTTAGGATTCTTGTTGTGGGTGTTTTTCCGTTGGCTTTTATTATTTGTGGGATTTTGTTTCGGATTAGTTTGTTGTAGGTTGGCATGGGGGTTTCCTCCGTTTGGTTTTTCTTCTATTATAATGGAAAAGCAGTTTAACTAGTTTGAACTGCACCCCAATTGTTAGACACAAACCATCAATTAAAGATGCAGTTCACTCTTTACTTACTGCCTTTTAAAATAACCTCATTACTAAAAACTATCACCTATAGCTCCGTATACTTCTTACTCACCCCATATGCTTTCTCTACAGGATATTTTTCATTATTCTTCTGAATTTTCTCTTCAATCGCCTGTTTAATATCAACTCCTATCTCATGCGCAAATAGCAATGCATACATTAATACATCCGCAAGTTCTTCTTTCATATCTTCACGCTTTTGGGTTACCGCTTCATTGCTACTTTGCCATTGAAAATTTTCAAGTAACTCACTTGCTTCAAGGGAAAGAGATAATGCCAGATCTTTTGGATTGTGGAATTGCTGCCAATTACGATCGTCCCTAAACTGAATCACTTTATCTGTTAGTTCTTTAATTTCATCCATATATACACCTTATTTCATTAATTTATCAATCCGAAATGTCACATATAGTATTTATATCTCACCTATAAATAAAGGACTAATACTAATTCTATAATTACATATCGGAAAATCTTTAAGTAATCTTTCAATCATATTACCTACAGTGTCACTATTTGAGGTATGCACATTATTAAATCTAGATATTTTTATCCACCCAATAGAATTTAAATTCAATTTTTTCAGCCATCACTCCAAAAAAGTTATTTTAATTGTTTCATTCATATTTATACAACAGAAAAATCCCTAGAAGTAGGTACGCCTTCAGAAATTTTCTTTTTAAAATATTCCCTTACATTCGGATTTTCAAAATATACTTTACATCCTTCAATACCTCTAGTCAGTAAAATATAATATATATTTAATATGTACGCTGTAAACTCTTCTTCATTAAACTCTTTTAATAAAGGTGTTCCTCCAGTATCTTTATAGTTTTCTTTTACACCGACAAGATTCCCTTGATCGTTTACTTCGATATCATTTCCGATAATTACACCAACATAATCAATGTCAGCGCCTTGAACCGCATGAATAGAGCCGATTTCTGTTTTAGAACTTTCTAATTCAACCCACTTTTCATGCTGACTATTCCAACGCCATTTATTGCAGTCATCTTCCCAGTCATATGGCAACCGCGATTTTTCCTTCCCCTTATTATCTTTAGACTTCGGATTTGACTTCCATTCCTTCGTATAACCAGCAATGACACGATTTGTAGTATTAGCATCAATCATTTCCATATCTCTAGTAAAACAGAATAATTCACTAATGGAATCTACAATTTGGAAATACGAATCTTTATTTTTATATTTAAAAATAGCAGGATCAAAATTACGATCATCTGAAATATTTAAAGCATACTGAATGCCTTTTACAAAACTTTCTCCATCAAATTCTTCGTTGTTAATGATATTACTTTTAATTCGAAATTGCTGCTTTAAGCTATGCTTTTTATATTTAGTCGTCTGATGATTAAAGTCACTACGTGTAATATCCTGTGGACGTATAGATTGGAATGCATCATAAAATAATACAATACCTTTTGATACTTCTTCTAACATATGCAATTCATTAATTTGAGGCTCTTCTTTATTAAAATGTCTTTTAGATTCTGGATGCCCTTTAGGATAATAGCGTTGCAAGCGATGTGATTCATCTACTAAAACTATATCAAATTTAATTTTCTCTTTCTTTGCTCTACTAATTAACTGACCTGCTCTTTCAAATTTCAACTTCCCAGCTAAGTTCAATTGCTTTAACACTCGATTAAATTTATCAGTTAAATTCCCTGTTGTTACAATACCAATCTTGAAATCTGGATTTTCATTAATCAACTTGTACATTGTAGACATTAATAAAATAGACTTACCTGTACCCGCTCCACCGATTACCATATGTTTATTATGTATATTTTCTACAATTTCCTTTTCATATTCAGCTTGCTGCTCGCTTAATTGCTTAAAAGGTGAATACTTGAATAAAATTTCATTTCGAATCTTTGACAGTTCTTGTGTAACTACTAACTTTTTATCTAACAATTCTTCCTCCCAAAGCTTTACAAAGACAACCTGCTCCATTTCACTTTGTCCATTGTATACTGGCTGAACCTGACCGTTATTGCGATTAAGAAAATGAAATTTTGTTATATCTTTCTCAGCAAACATATGATTGATAAGCATAAACTCTAAATCTTTTACATGAGATTCTGTAAACTGTGAGGCATTGTAAATGACCATACATTGATTAAATTTTCCTTGTAAGAAGTAAGCATCCCCTATATGTTGATTATGTCTTGTACAAAAATTTTTTGTCTCACCTATATAAATAG
>NZ_JBFPJI010000268.1:0-4645 GCF_040838205.1 Bacillus sp. S4 | reverse complement strand
GCTAAATACCCACCGAAAGAATGTCCTATTACAGACCATTTATCAATTTTTAATACTTTTCTTAGTTCTTCACAATCTTGAATTAAATCACCTAGTCCAAAAGGTTCTTCCTCAGTAATTACTTCCGAACGACAAACTCCTCGTTGGTCTAACATAATTACATACAATGATTCTTTTAATCGTTCCGCTTGATGAAATGAAAAATCATAACAGCTCTCTCCTGGTCCGCCGTGCAAATATAATACTGGTTTATTTTTAGGACTTCCATGTGTTTCAACATATAGCTTTTTCCCTCTAATGTTCATATATTTCCCAACTTCAATCAAATTTGTTTTTATTATCATCACCTTCTTTTTTTACTGAATATTATAACATTTAAACTTAAATAATCCCTATTACATTTAAAAATACGATAACTATCGCAAGTGGTGCTACAAATCGAAGTAAAAATGCCCAGATAGTAAATACTATCTTTCCGTAATTTCCACCTATAAAAAATTCAGCTTCTAACACTTTCTTTTCCATTTTGAATGATACGAAAATACTAATAAATAATGCTCCGAGTGGCATTAATATATTACTAGATAAGAAGTCTATCGCATCAAAAATATTCTTCCCAAAAATCGTAATATCACTCCATACTCCAAATGATAACGCAGATGGTATACCTACTAGGAAAATGCAGAAACCGATGATCCATGATAGTTTATTTCTTCTTTCTTGCTCGCCATTTGCTAATGCTGAAACGACCGTCTCTAGTAGTGAAAATGCCGATGTTAATGTCGCAAATGTAAATAACGCAAGAAATACTGTTAAGAATAGTCCACCGAATGGAATTTGACTAAATACAGATGGCAATACGATAAATAGTAATCCAGGTCCTTCTGTTGGCTCCATTCCTAATGAAAATACTGCTGGAAATATAGCAAGTCCCGCAAATAAAGAAACGAATAAATTCAATCCAACAATCGTAACTGCTGATTTTGGTAAACTTTCTTTTTTATTTAAATACGAGCTATACGTAACCATAATCGAAATTCCTATACTAATCGCAAAGAATGATTGCCCCATTGCGAACAAAATACTTTCTGAAGTAATTTTTGAGAAATCCGGCTGTAAGAAAAACTTCACACCTTGCATCGCATCATCAAGTGTTAATGAACGAATAATAAGAGCGACAAATAATACGAACAACGCTGGTAACATATATTTACTTGCTTTTTCAATCCCATTTTGTACACCTTTTGATACAACCCATATCGTAATGAACATAAATGCAAAATGACCGATAATGGCCCAAGTCGGATTTCCAATTGTCTCTGTGAATAATGCACTATAATTTTGTCCTGGAGTAATAAGCTGCCCTGTCACTCCTCTGAATAAATAAATTAATACCCATCCACCTACAACACTATAAAATGATAGTAATATAAAACAAGTTCCAACGCCAAGACGGCCAATCCAGTGCCATCCTGTATTTGGTGCGATACTTTTAAATGCTCCAACTGCTTGTTTCTGTGTACTGCGTCCAATCATAAATTCAGCAATAAGTAGTGGTAGTCCAATTAATACAGTAAATAATATAAAGATTAAAAAGAATGCTCCTCCCCCGCTCTTTCCAGCGATATAAGGAAACTTCCATATTGCGCCAAGTCCAATTGCTGATCCTGCTGCTGCCATTATAAAACCTAATTTCGAAGTCCATTGCTCCGTCTGTTTCATCTTATTTTCCTCCTATTTAAATCTTTTTATATAAATAAATAAATTTTATATACCTATCCGAATAAACCCTCCATTTCTTTTTCTATAAAATAAAAAATGGCCTAGCATCTCTTTATATAAAGAGACGCTAAGCCATTTACTTAACGCGGTACCACCCTTATTGATTCCATTATGAATCCACCTTAGTAGTAATCGTTTGATTACAGACCTAATATCGAAGGTTAACCGTTAAGATTTACTAAGAATGTGATTCCGTTCCACCTTACTGCTCCTAGGCGAGTTCAGGATGTCATTTGACTATGTCACACCAACCCATAGCTCTCTGTACAAATACATGACCTTACTACTCCTATTCAACGCACTTTAATATTCTGAATATATCTTCTTTTGAAATTAATATGAAGTATATCGGTTATATTTATAACTGTCAAGGTATATATTAATTATTTTGTCGAAAAGGATTTTCATAGACTTATATAGAAAATATTTACAAATGAAATATAAAGAACATTAAAAAAGAATCTTCGCGATAATCGCGAAGATTCTTTTTTACGGTATAAGACGAGTACAATCTCTCGGAAAAGCACTCGCTTCCCTCACGTTGGATAATTCTAAAAGTCGATACACAACCCTTTCTAATCCTATCCCAAAACCACCATGTGGTGGACAACCGTATCGGAATGTATCTAAATAAGATTGAAATTTCTCTGGATGTAATCCTTTTTCTTTAAAAGAAGCAAGTAACATTTCATAGTTATGAATTCGCTGTGCACCTGACGTAATCTCTAGCCCTTTATACAATAAGTCAAAAGAATCAGTAATAGCTGAATTCTCTTTATTTGGCATCGTATACATTGGTCTCGCTTCTCTCGGATAATGTGTAATGAATACAAATTCACTATTATACGTTTCTTTCACATATTTCCCTAGTAACTTTTCACCTTCTGTATCTAAATCCCCTATGGGAGATTCTTTTCGATACTGACTTTTCAAAACTTCTTGTGCTTCTGATAATGTGATTTTAGGAATTTCCGCAATAACAGGTACTGTTACTTGTAATAGTTGTAGTTCTCTTTCACATTTTTCTCCTACTTGTTGAAACATATATCGTAAAACATCTGTTTCTAATTGCATCACTTCATGAAAATCATGAATAAATCCAAGTTCTACGTCTAACGATATATATTCATTTAAATGTCGTGACGAGTTATGATGTTCAGCCCGGTACACAGGAGCAATTTCAAAAACACATTCGAGTCCTCCCGCTACCATCATTTGTTTATAAAACTGTGGTGATTGAGCTAAATACGCTTCTTTTTGGAAATATGGAAGCTTAAAAACATTCGCTCCTCCTTCTGCCCCTTGCGAGACAATTTTCGGAGTAAATATACGTGTGAAATCGTTCTCTATTAGGAATTCACTAAAACTTTGAACGAGTGTCGATTTCACTTTAAAAACCGCCGCGATTCGCTCATGCCTTAATGATAATACACGCTCATTCAACAGTTGATCTAAGCCAACTTGTAGCTTCTTTTTATTTATCTCAAATGGAAGTGGCTCTGCACCATTTAATACTTTCACTTTACGTGCAAGTACTTCAATACCTAATTCTGTTTTCGGTGTCTCTACTATTTCTCCAATTATTTGGACGACACTTTCAACATCAACTTTGTATCCGGATAACTCGTTTTCTAATACACATTGAATAACTCCCGTTCGGTCCCTTAATAATAAAAAGCTAACATTTCCTAGATGACGAATCTTTTTTACCCACCCTTGTAGTAATACAACCTTCCCGCTATGCTCCGTACATTCTCGTGTGAGTGAGCGCTTCATTATTTGATCCATTATATTTCCCTCCATTAATTTTATTTTTATTTACTTTATTGTTGTTGTCGTCGTCATCATCATCCACGGTCACTCACCTCCTTTCAAAGAATACAAAAATCCGCCCCTATAAATAGGGACGGATTTTTCCGCGGTACCACCCAAATTGTCATAATGACCATCTTAGCCCTGATAACGGTAGGTACCGTTTGCTTTTACTAATTATCACGTTCAAAGCAACACTCACAGGTGTCTTTCCATCATGCGGTATCGCAATCTTCCCAGCAACCGATTGCTCTCTGTAGACCCTTGCATCATGTACTTTTCCTAATCATCACTTTTTATATTTACAGAGTATTCTATCTCTTTGTTTTGTAAAACGCAAGCCCTTTTAAAAAAATATTACGATTTTTCGCTAAACAGACCCCTTCTAAAGATATGTAATACGAACATTGAACTCTATACAATTATCATTTGAAAGCTTAGAAATATTTTATTCTTCTCAAATTCTCCTAACTTAATTTTCCATTTTATTACATAAACCCCACGTTTCCCACGCATATTATTATTAAAGTTTTATCGGAGGTGTACATATGAAAAAAACAATTAGTTTCTTTCTCCTATTATTGTGCTTAGTTGTAGTTAATGAAACATACGCATATTCACCAAAATCTTTACCAATCTCTCAAAATTCTGATCAATGGCAAGTGAATATTGATGAAGTAAAAAGAACGAGTGAAAAATTGTTGCAACCCAAAAAAGGTGTATTTCAAACATATCATTTCTCTGTAAAAAATCTTGGAAAAAGTGAAGTGTATAATGTACAAGTTGAAGTTTTTCGGAATGAACCACATACGAAAACAAAATATGAACTCTTTTCCCTAAAAGAAAGTCGTCTAGCGGGCGAAAAAACTGGATTTGAACACGCTAATTTTCCAGTTTCTACAAAAGCGGATAAGATTGACGTGATCATTACGTGGCAAGAACATCCTTTCCTCTCCATGAGAAACGGTCAAAAATTTGAATCTAGAAAATTTAAAGAGCATTTTGTTTTTAAAGAAGCAGTAAAGTAAATTTATCGGTATATGTATATTAT
>NZ_JBFPJI010000267.1:0-4665 GCF_040838205.1 Bacillus sp. S4 | reverse complement strand
TGGGAGATCAACTGCCCGTAAACGCCCGATTGGTGAGGGCTAATAATCAGTGGGGGATGAACAAAACCCCCACTGATTAAAGTTTCACTTTATATACCTTGGTATGGAGAACAATATATGTTATTAATCGCATGAATGACAGGAGAGATTTTTCAAAAGATTTTATGTTTATGAATATGAGTATAGTTATATCAATTTTCACTATCATCCAGTATGTCCGTAATCTCATACAAGAAACTTGTCATCATATTCATTTTGCAAAATACCTCTTGACACAAAAAGGAACTATATAGCATAATATAAAAAAATTAAATTGAAAATCGTTGAAGGGAAATAGTACATATGTCTTCTTGCGAAAGAGAGTGGAATTCACCGGCTGAAAGATTCCTCGTATAGAATGTATCGAACCTATCCCTGAGTCTTAAATGAAAGTTTAGGCGTACGCCTGCGTTATAGGCGCCAAGTGGATATCTATGTATATCAATTAAGGTGGTACCGCGGAACAATGACCGTTTCGTCCTTTTTATTTTATTAAGGGCGAAGCGGTCATTTTTATTTTGCCCTTTAATACTATAGGTGCAGCATTGATGAGGATAGAAATCGATGCACACTGTATGGATAGAAGTGTAATTTATGAAAAACTTTGATTTTAGACTTGGGGGATAAAAAAGTGAGAAAGCAAAGAATTGTTGTAAAGATTGGGAGTAGTTCCTTGGCAGCGAGTCATGGAGGCATCTGTAAAGAACAGCTTTCAGATCACGTTGCTGCATTGGCACGATTGAAAGAGGAAGGACATGAAGTTTTGTTGATTACATCTGGGGCGGTCGCTGCAGGTTTTTCTGCTCTAGGGTATCCTAGCAGACCTGTGACAATTAAAGGGAAACAGGCTGCTGCCGCTGTCGGGCAAAGTTTATTAATGCAGGCATACACGGAGGAATTCCGTAAATATGGTATTGTTACTGCACAACTTTTACTAACGAGAAATGATTTTTCTAGAAAAGAACAATACAGTAACGCTTACGCTACTTTAGGAGAGCTACTAAACCGTTCTGCTCTTCCTATAATCAATGAAAATGATTCCATTTCTTTAGAAGAGTTGACGTTCGGTGATAATGATATGCTGTCAGCTTTAGTAAGCGGACTTGTTTCGGCAGATATGCTCATGATTTTTACAGATGTGAACGGTTTATATGACCAAAATCCTCAGAAAAATGCGGATGCGAAAAAATATTATTTCCTTCCTGAGGTAACGGAAGAAATTGCTTCTCTTGCAGGAGATGCTGGCTCAAAACTTGGGACTGGCGGTATGAAATCAAAAATCGATGCTGCAAAGACGGCACTATCTCTTGGAGTGAGTGTATTTATCGGAACGGGATGTGGACAGGAGAAGTTTTTAGATGTTATGAAGGGCAAAGGTGATGGAACATATATCGGGAATGCTCCTCAAAAAGTGATTAAGATGAACAAGCAATGGATCGCACTACATTCGATTGTTAGCGGACAAATTGAAGTAGATGCCGGGGCAGCCACTGCCATCATTCAACATGGAAAGAGTCTTCTTCCTGCTGGTGTTACTAATGTGTCAGGATTTTTCCAAGTCGATGAAGTTGTGGAGGTAATCACGCAACAAGGGCACGTAATAGGGAAAGGACAATGCAGATACAGTGCAGAGGAACTAAGGGATTTAAAAGGTATGCAGAGCCAAGATATTCAAGCAAGAGGGGAAAGGCATAGCTATGAAGTCATCCATAGAGATCATTGGGTTTCATTTTAAGAATAGAGACCGCTCTAATTCTAATAGGTAGGATAGTGCATTACTAGCGTTAAAAAGATCTCGGATTTTATACTGATTAACCTTAAAAAAGGAGGAAATGAAAATGAATGAAGTGTTAGCAAAGGGACAAAAAGCGAAAAAAATCGCTAGAGAACTTGTGCTTAAATCTACAAATCAAAAAAACGAAGCACTTGCCGCGATTGCTGATCAGTTGATAGTAGAAACAGCTTATATTTTAGAGGGAAACAAACAGGACATCGAAGAAGGTAAGGCAAAAGGATTTTCTGACTCTCTTCTTGATCGTCTTATGCTGAATGAACAGCGTATCATTGATATGACTGAAGGTATTAAGCAACTAATTGATTTACGTGATCCTGTTGGAGAATGTGTAAGTGCATGGGAACGACCAAATGGATTATCTATTCAGGAGATGCGTGTACCACTTGGTGTTGTCGGAATGATTTACGAGGCAAGACCGAATGTAACAGTGGATGCGGCTACAATTTGTTTAAAAACAGGAAACGCAGTAATACTACGTGGTAGTTCTTCTGCTATTCATTCTAACAAAGCCATCGTTAGCGTTATTCACCGGGCGCTCAAACAAACAAGTTTGCCTCTAGAAAGCGTACAGCTCATAGAAGATACAACGCGCGATAGTGCAAAGCAGTTGTTTACATTGAATGAGTACTTGGATGTTCTTATCCCAAGAGGCGGCAAGCAGTTAATAGATACTGTAGTGAGAGAAGCATCTGTTCCAGTACTTGAAACAGGTGCGGGAAATTGTCATATTTTCATTGATGAAACAGCGGATAAACAAATGGCATTTGATATTATTATAAACGCAAAAACGCAGCGTCCATCTGTATGTAATGCAATTGAAACGATTATACTTCATGAGAATTGGGCGCAGCAATTTGGTAGCGAGCTGTTTTCTTCCTTGAAGGAAAGAGGCGTGGAGCTACGTGGTGATAATAAAGCATTGGCAATTGATTCTTCTATTGCATTAGCTTCAGAAGAAGATTGGGAAACAGAGTTTTTATCTCTCACACTGGCAGTTAAAGTGGTTTCCTCAGCGGAAAAAGCGATTCATCACATAAATACGTATGGATCCATGCATTCCGAAGCGATTATTACAGAGAACGAGGAAAACGTCAGTAAGTTTTTCACATCTGTTGATGCCGCAGCACTCTACCATAATGCATCGACTCGTTTTACAGATGGATCTGAATTCGGCTTCGGCGCAGAAATTGGCATCAGTACGCAAAAACTACACGTAAGGGGACCAATGGGGCTTCCTGCATTAACTTCCAGAAAATATGTGATTCGTGGGAATGGACAGATTCGGGGATAAAAATTATAAAAGAACAAGTAATAAGATGAAGACACCCAATTCAGTTTAAGTGTCTTCATCTTATTACAGTTATTCATTTACCACACAAAAAGCCCCACAAGCATAGCACTTAATAAGGAAACAGCCATTCCGCTAACAAGAAGCTTCCAAACATTCTTACCGATTATGGATGATTTTTCCCCGCCAAATAATGAATTGTAAGTTCCATAAATCATACCTACTGTACTAAAGTTTGCAAAAGAAGCTAGAAATGTAGTTGCAACCGCAATCGTATGCGGTTGTAAAGACTTTAAGTTTGATTTTAAATCCATCATTGCAACAAATTCATTCGTTGTGATTTTTATCCCCATTAATTCAGCTACATACATAGCATCTTTGCCTGTTAAACCGAGTAAAAAAGCAAAGGGACTAAAGATAATCGAGAAGATTTTTTGAATTGTTAAACCTGTTATAAAAAAGCTTAAAATACCATTTAAACATGCTGTTAAAGCTACATATCCAATTACCATAGCTAAAATAACGATAACCATATTCATTCCGACTAACATACTGTTAGAAATAGTAGAAAAGAAATCTTTTTTTTCATTTTTTGAAGGTTTATAAATAACATCTTCTTCTTTAGTAACTTCAATAGGATTTAAAACATTGGCTAAAATTAATGCGTTAATACAGTTTAAAGGAATAGCGCTGAAAATATATGTTGCTGGAACCATTGATAGATAAGCACCAAGAATTGATCCGCTGACACTACTCATACTCATAATTCCAAAAGTCAATAAACGATTTTCTTTTAACACAGATAATTGATCACGAACAACTGCAAGTGCTTCCGTATTTCCTAAAAACATCATTTGAATGGAAAAGAAGCTTTCTAACTTTGGTAAACGAGAAATCTTTGAAATAATTGCACCTACTTTATCAATAATCCAAGTTAAGACTCCAAAATAAGAAAGGATATCAAAAAAAGTGATAACAAAAATGATAGGAAGTAAGGCGCTAAAGAAGAAATCAACTGTTTGATTTTCCATAGCTGAAGGAAATGCAAATCGAATACCTTCATTCGCACATGAAAGTAGCCAACTGAAAAATGACGCAATTTTATTAATGATAATACTGCCCAATTTGGTGCCTAACATAAACCACGTAATAAAAAGCTCCAATATTATTAGAATAACGATTGGTCTCCATTTTATTTGTTTTTTATTAGGCGAACATAGAAAAACGATTAATATTACAACAAAAATCCCTAACATATTTAATATGAAATGCATGTCAACAACTCCTTGAGGCTTATTATTTGTATATAAAAAAGCCTCTATTCTTCCAAATTTGGATTATGATCAGAAGTTATGAAGAATGTAAATTATGTTGGGATCAATCTATTTCAATTTATGTACTAAAAATTAATGTTTTTTCGCTGTATAAAGGATATTTATTAATAATGTAAAGCAACAAAATAAATCTATTGGTAGAACGAAGGACAATTAATAGCTGCATCCATTTTTAAATTGTTTAGGTGAAATACCAGTATGTTTTTTAA
>NZ_JBFPJI010000266.1:0-4684 GCF_040838205.1 Bacillus sp. S4 | reverse complement strand
GGGATTGCCCGCAGTTAACCCTCACTACTAGCCAATCACTTGACTAGCAGGGCTTGCTGATATATTTAATTAACTTTAGTTATAATTGGTTAAATAAATCGTAACAGTTAATTACCCTTTCTTCTTAAAATAAATTTTCATAATCGGTTTTTTTGCAACAAAAAAACCTCTCCGATAAGAAGAAGTTACGTATATCTTCGTCTTATCTCCCAGAACAAAAATGTTCTGCTGGAATTAGCACCTGCATCGCGGTTGCTGGGTTTCATCGGGCCAGTCCCTCCACCTCTCTGGATAAGAAAATATTCACTTTAAATTTAACTATACGTAATTTTATTATAATTGTCAAATAAATATAAAAATTATATTTTCTTCTTTATTGTTCATACTACAAAAAGATGTACAAAAGGAGGCTACTACGTTGCAAAAGAATGCTCGTGGATACGTACAAGATTCTTTTCAATCATTACAAGAAGCAAAACATTGTTTAGAAGATGCATTACAAACTGTTGAAGAAGATTTTAATCGTGCACGTATTGAACAATCCCTTTACGCTGTAGAACAAGCATTACAAAGATGCGATTATACCGTTCATATTTTAGAACAAGAATGAAAACTTCCCATCAAAAGATGGGAAGTTTTTTTTCAAATGGCATACTTCATCATTATTACCGTTATGATTAAAAAATATACAGAATTAACAATTTCTAAAATCCCTACTTTTAATATAGAAATCTTTTTGCCATACAACATAATGGCCCGAATGACACTTGGTACAAATATGAGTGAACACCACGGATTTATAGTAAATACGATTACCGTTAATATAATATGATATCCCCAAGATATAAAACGATACTTCGGATTATTTTTTTCACGAATCATCGTTTTCACATAAAACGTACTTCCTAAAAAATATAGAAATGAAATAAGCGCAATGAATAATGCGGTTCTATCAATAAATTTCATTGAGAAATAATAACTTATTAAGCCACCTATACAAAACACTATAATCGCACAAACATCATTTAGTAATGCTCGTTCATTTTTTTGACGAGCGTAATACATATTTACAATAAACAATGGAATCATTAATACTGCGAATAAAAGAATTCGCCATTCATATAATAAAGAAATCATCCCAAATACGAATGCAATGATAAAATAAACAATGGCAGCATGTAGAAATTCTTTTTTTCGTCTTTGCCTTATATACATGAGAAATGGATAAGTAGCTAGATAGATAAAGAACCAGGCTAAAAACAATGGGATATGATAAAAAGTAGGTTTACCAAGTAATACACTTAATAGAAATGGTATGACAAACATCGCCCATGCTCCATGTTGCTTCGGAATAACTAACTTCATTAACTATACACCTCCCTCTTGAAAATAGTTCTCACCTACTATTATACAAATAATTTTATAGGATAACGGATGTATATTGGATCTATTTTCTGACAATAAAAAATGCTCCTTACACTATGTAAGAAGCATGAAAGAGGCAAACGAATATGTAAGTCGCGACCCTACCTTATATGAGTATGCTTTTCTATGTCACGTTATGCTCATCTAATATACCGTATTTCTTTTTAAATCTTGTGAGGATCGTAATCCATGACGTGCTAAATAACAGAAGGAAAATAACATTCGATATCGCATGACTCAGATCAAAGTAAAAACTTGCGACATAGTAGGAAATAACTGTTTCCCACGTTGCTTCTTGTATAAAACCAAGAAGACCCCACAAATTCATAATCCAGCCAAATAGAAATCCAACGGCAAATCCATATATGAGTCGTCCCCATAGTTTTTTCATCAAAAATGTATTTCGGAGTAATCCTGCTATAAAACCGATCATGCCCCAAGAGAACATTTGCCACGGAGTCCACGGACCTTGTCCTAAAAAAATGTTAGATACAATAGCCGCCGTTGCCCCAATCATAAAGCCAGTTTCACTCCCAAAAATAATTGCAGAAACGATAATGACAAAAGAAGTCGGTTGTACACTCGGTAAAATAGAAAATGGTACCCGGCTAACCGCTGCAATCGCCGCTAACACAGCAACGATAACAATTTCACGTGAAACAAACGCCTTCCTTTCAAAACGGACATAGAAAGGTAACATAATGATAGCTAATAAAAACAAACTACTTACCATGTAATACCCGTCCATAATAAGAGTCGTAAAGAGTAGTGTACATATTACAACAGCAAAAATAAATATTATAAATGCAACATATCGTTTGGACACGCTTCGTACACATCCTCCCACGTTAATGCAAATGGCAACTCTCTACGGATGAATCTATTAATAGATGTTGTATAAAAGAAGTTACCACTAAAGAACTCTTTCGGTGCATCATTCATAATGACTTTCCCGTCAAATAACATCATACATTGATCAACGTATTTCGCTGCAAACTCAATATCGTGCGTTGCCGTTACAATTGTTGTACCTTCTTTTTGCAACTGTTTAAATAGCTCTCCTACTCTTTCCTTTTTCCATGGATCTAGTCCCTTTGTCGGCTCATCCAGTAATAATAACGTTGGCTTTGACAATAACGTTGTACATAATGCAAGTAGTTGCTGCTCTCCACCGCTACAATCATGTGGATGGCGCTCTTTAAGTGAATCTAACCAGAACTTTTTCAACATTTCTTCTGCTATTACTTTTCCCTCTTCGCCATATAATTCATTAGCACGCTCATAAACCTCTTCCCATACTGTATCAAATGTAAAATGATAGTACGGATGTTGCGATACGTACCCTATACTTTTAAATCGTTCTTTCGAATCAATTTTATGTATCACTTTTCCATTCCACTTTACCTTACCTCTTCTAGCTTTTTGCAATCCTGCTAAAATCGTTAACAGTGTAGACTTCCCAGTTCCGTTTTTCCCAACTAGAGCTGTCCATTTTCCCTTTTCGATGTTCACTGTTAAATCTCGTAAAATAAGTGGACTATTTTTTTCATATTGAAAAGATATATGTTCTGCACTTAAAATTACTTCTTGCTTTTCACATTGTTCTACTTGCCCATTCCTATATGATATCGCTGAAAAATCATTCATTTTCATTTGCGCTTCTCGCACTGTAAATGGAATCTCTTTCACATTCCACTCTAAAAACAATCTTGGAATTTGCGGAATGAATGGACGGAACTTTTCTACTTCCCACATGTTCGCTATAACCGTTTTAGGGCTACCATCATAAACGATTCGGCCCTTATCCATACAAACGACACGAGTCGCTAGCGACATCACCTCATCTAAACGATGTTCACTTAAAATAATCGTAATTCCAAGTTCTTCATTAATACGCTTTAACAATCCTAAAAACTCTTTCGCTGCAATCGGATCTAGTTGCGCTGTCGGTTCATCCAGTAATAGTAACTTCGGCTGCATGACTAATACCGCCGCTAAATTTACTAGTTGTTTTTGACCACCAGATAAAGTATGAACAGATTGATGTAACAAATCTTGAAATCCTAAAAAGCTAATGAGTTCCGCTATTCTTTGTTGAATAATATGTGATGGTAGCCCGATATTTTCTAAAGAGAATGCTAATTCTTGAATAACTGTATCCATTACGAGCTGATTTTCTGGATTTTGAAATACCATACCAATTTCTTGTGCAGATAATAAATCAGGTACTTCTTCTAATAAAGCACCACCATAATATGTATGTCCAGAACGCGTGCCAATTGGAAGTAACTCCTTTTTGAAATGCTTTAATAAAGTTGTCTTCCCAGAACCTGAACCACCAGCAAGTACTATAAATTCTCCTTTTTGAACAGAAAGAGAAATATGCTGTAACGCTTCTTCATTTTCATCAGCATATATAAATGATAAATTCTTTATTTCTGCATGCGCCACCATATCCATTCCCTTCCTTCCATTACAATAGGTAAACTAATAAACATCATAAATAGGAAAAACATCATTCCATCGTATTGCTGGAACAGTATTGATTCCACTTTCGGATAAATGATTAACTTTCCTCCGCCGTAATAACTAAATATGAATGAGGCTATAAATAGAATACTTAAATAACTTAGCGTGTACCAATCGCGTCTTTCCATTCTATATCGAATATAAGTCGTACGTTTCGTTACACCAAATCCGCGAGCTTGCATAGAATCTGCTGTTTGTAGTGCATCTTCTAACGAACAAACTAATAACACTTGCAGTAACTTCATCCCATTTCTTATACGCTCAATGAGTGAACCTGAATCTAATTGTACACCTTTCGTTTTTTGGACGAGTGTAATTTTCTTTAACCGCCTAATAAACAAAGGAACAAATCGCACTGTAATCATCGTTAACAATGCAACTTTCGGTGAAATTCTTGAAAACAAATATAAAAATTTATGACTCGAAATAATATCGTTATAAGAAGCAAACGTAAACATAATCGTAACTAATAATAGCCCCATAACAAGCCCAAACATAACTGCCTCAAGCTTAATCCGGCTATCTCCTAACCAAAATAACGTAGTCGCCCCTCTATGTGTTAATAAAGAATTAAATAAAATTACCATTAGAAAGAATACGATAGTACTAGGCAGCATGTTTCTTATTTTCTCGCCATTTCCTTGTACTATATTTAAGATTACTATTAGTATAATCGCTCCAATTAAAAAAAGAGGATGAAGACACATCATACATAGTATCATCACCCCAA
>NZ_JBFPJI010000265.1:0-4704 GCF_040838205.1 Bacillus sp. S4 | reverse complement strand
ATAATGATGTATTTGATTGCACTGTAGTGAACGTATGTTTTATGTAGAGAAATGTTAATAGAATGAAGCGAGGGAGCAAAATGAGACAGAAAAAGGAGAAGCAGAAACAGTCGAAAAAGAAAAAGACTCATATTCCGTTTCGGTTAAATGTACTATTTTTTATCGTGTTTCTTTTATTTTCAGCTATTATTATTCAATTAGGTAAAGTACAAATCATTGACGGAGAAACGTATCGAAATGAAGTGAATAAAAAGGAAGATGTAACGGTGAGTACTCCAGTTCCGAGAGGGAAGATGTTTGATCGGGAAGGGAAAGTTATTGTAAATAATAAACCGTTACGAACTGTTACATATACGAAGATGAAAGGAGTGGACTCAAAAGAGGTTTTAATAGTGGCAAGAAATTTAGCAAAGCTCATTGAAATGCCGCAAGAAGATATGGATAAGTTAACAGAGACAGATAAAAAAGACTTTTGGATGCAGTTAAATGAAAAACGCGCAGCAACAAAAGTAACGAAAGAAGATGAGAGTAAATTTAGGAAGCAGGAAATAGAAGGGAAAGACTTAGATAAGAAAGTAGAAGAGTTGAGACGAGAAAGAATTACACAAGAAGAATTAAACGAGCTTTCGAAAGAGGATATAGAAGTACTAGCAATTAAAAGCAAAATGAATGCGGGATATAAAATGACGCCACAAATCGTCAAAAAAGATGTAAGTCAAAATGAATATGCAGTAGTGAGTGAAAGATTATCAATCTTGCCAGGCGTAGATACGACTGTGGATTGGGAGCGAGAATATCCAAATGATAAAATACTACGTTCTGTACTTGGTAGTGTTTCTACTGAGAATGAGGGATTACCAAGGGAGCAATTAGACTATTATTTAGTACGAGATTATAACAGAAATGATCGTATTGGTAAGAGTTACATCGAAAAACAATACGAAGATATGTTACATGGAACGAAAGAACAGTCTAAAAATATTACTGATAAAGCTGGAAATATTATTCGAACTGAAAAAGTGACAAAAGGAAAAAGTGGAAATAATTTAATGTTAACAGTTGATATGGATTTACAGAAGAAAGTGGAGGAAAGTCTTGAAAGGAATTTAAGGGCATTTCATTCTTCTGAACCGATGATGGATCGTGCATTCGTCGTTATGATGAATCCGAAAAATGGTCAAATTCTATCATTAGCAGGAAAAAAAATTGTAAATAAAGACGGCGGGATGCAAATAGAAGACTACGCTTTAGGAACGATGATAAGCTCTTATGAGTTAGGATCGACGGTGAAAGGAGCTACGGTATTAGCGGGATATCAAACAGGAGCGATTAAGCCATATACGCATTTCTTTGATGCACCAATGTACTTTAAAGGAAGTTTGAAGCCGAAGAAATCGTGGAAAGACTTTGGAGATATTGATGATTTAAGAGCATTGCAAGTTTCATCCAATGTCTACATGTTTAATACGGCGTTAAAGATTGCGGGGATTGATTATGTACCAAACAATCCGCTAGATATTAAACAAGAAGCGTTTAATAAAATGCGCTATTACTTTAGACAATTTGGTTTAGGTGTGCCAACTGGTATTGACCTGCCAAATGAATCGATTGGTCAAATGGGTAGAACTGATAATATACCTGGTTTTTTACTTGATTATGCGATTGGACAATATGACACATATACGCCGCTGCAGCTTGCTCAATATATGTCAACGATTGCAAATGGTGGTTACCGAATGAAACCACAAATTGTACAAGAAATTAGAGAGCAACCAAATAGACCAGAGGAAGTCGGAAAAGTTATTCACTCGATGGAACCAGTCGTGTTAAACCGAGTGGATATGGATCTGTCATATATAAATCATGTGAAAGAAGGATTTAGAAGAGTTTTCCAGGAGACTGATGGGACAGGTACTGGAACTTTTAAAGGATTACCTTATAAACCGGCTGGAAAAACAGGAACAGCAGAAACAGTGTACGGTGGAGAAAGTGGTATTGGAAGAGATGAAAACAACTATCGAAAAAAATGTTATAATTTAACTCTCGCCGGGTATGCGCCATATGATGCTGATCCGGAAGTCGCTTTTTCTGTTGTTGTACCATGGGTGAATAATGATAAATCAGGTATTAATTCTGCAATTGGTAAAGAAATTTTGGATGCATATTTTGATTTGAAAACGCAGAGATCGGGTGTAAGTCCAGTCCCAGTAGCACAACAGCCGAATAAGGCACAGTAAAAAATTCAAATTGTAGTATATCACTGCGCAAATGAACAGGTGCAGTGATATATTTTTGAGTTGAAAAGTGTTTTGATAAGGTGGGAATGGATATGAAAGAGGAGATTAAGAGAGGTTGGGGAAAGTACATACTATTTATATTTGTCCTAGTAGTAACGTACCAGTCTTTCACTTTATGTAAAGTGGAAGGAAAATCAATGCAGCCAACTTTACAGGAAGAAGACTACGTATTTGTAAATAAAGCCGCTGTACATTTTTCTAGCTTACAGCACGGAGAAATCGTCATTATTAAGGAAGAGGATGAGTCGAAATATTATGTAAAACGCGTAATAGGACTTCCTGGTGACGTAATTAACATAACGAATGGAACAGTATACGTAAATGACAAAAAGCAAGATGAACCTTATATAAATAAAGATTTATATAATAATACACAAGTGTTTTACAACTTTCAAAAGACAAAGATTCCGCCAAATAAGTTATTTGTAATGGGAGACAATCGTGAACATAGTAAGGATAGTCGAAATGGTTTAGGTTATATTGAAGAAGATAACGTTATTGGCAAGGTGGAATTTATATATTATCCTTTTTCGAAAATGAAAATACTAGACTAGTTTAGTATTTTTATTTTATTTTCATCAAAAAACAATCAATGAATTAGAAGTAACTTTTAATCCGCAGGTGCTCCTATAAAGAGGATGATATTTTCAAGTTAACGGTTAGGAAATAGAAAGGATATGACGATATGTATAAGTACACAATATGCTTCATTAGAAAAGGGGATAACATACTCCTTTTAAATAGAAACAAAAAGCCAACAATGGGAATGTGGAATGGCGTTGGAGGGAAAATCGAGGATAATGAAACGCCATATGAAGGAATAATTAGAGAAACGTTTGAGGAAACGGGTATAGAGCTTCATAGTGCAACGTATAAAGGGAATGTTATTTTTAAAGTTAAAGACGAGCCTCAGGATAGAGAGGAAATGTATGTATTCCTTGCTGATTTACGTGATGAAGTACATATTGATACGCCAGTAAGCACTGATGAAGGTATATTAGAATGGAAGTCAATTGATTGGATATTAGATGGTGATAATAGAGGTGTAGTTAGCAATTTGCAAAGATATTTACCGATATTATTAAAAGAGGACAACAATTTAGATCATATATTTACGTATGATAATCGGAATATTATTGAGTACACAACTGCTGTTTTGGCAGAAGATGATACGAAAAAACGATATGAAAAACATCTCATTTCTCAATAGGATAAGATGCGTTAAAATACTAAGAAAAAGCCAAATTCCAATAAAGAATTTGGCTTTTTTGCAAGGAATGCTAATTCAAGTTTTACTCTACATAATTCGCTTTTATAATAAAACGATGTTGCTTCACATCAAAATATCCTTTTTGCAAGATGATTTCATGTATGCGATACAATTCCTCATTATAGCTTTCTACTGTAAAATCAGGAATTTGCCACGGAATTGCTTGTAAGTAATAGACAACAGCACCGACATCATAAAAACGCTGAAGAGGGAATTCTTCTTTCGCTTCTAAAATAGTAAATCCATTTTGTTCTAATTCACTACATGCCGTTTTGAGTGACCAACTTGAAAATTCGCTATTCAGCGGTGTGCCAAACTGCTCATTAAGTTCCGCACAATCAAGACCACCGACTTGTTGTGTAAGAAATGTTCCATTGATGGAAAGACTTCTTTTCACTTCAGAAGCAGAATAGGATTCATGTTGATTCACAATTAAATCAAACTGACCATCTTGAAATGGTAAAGCAGTATCATCAGTCACTTCTACGACTATAACTCCTAAAGGTTCTAATTTCTTTCGTGCAATTGGGACATTCGGAGCATAGCCCTCAGTCGCATAAATAGTTGACGGGAACGGTTGTAACATAGATAAAAACTCTCCGCCACCAGTCCCCATATCTAGCATTGATTTTGCACGTTGCATAAGCTGGAAAGCAGTGCTACCGTATGACCATGATAGGGGCTCGCTATTCATACGGCCAGTTTCTGAAATGAAAGAAAAATCCCAGCCGCTAAAGTTAGTCTTTGCACTTTCTAATAGTGCTGAAAATAATGGATCACGTTTCATATTGTTGTCCTCCTATTTCGTTAATAAATGATATAGTAAGAAAAGAAAAAGGGAGGACCTCTTATTAAAGTGGAACGGTTTTATGTTTCGTGTTCGAATAGATTCATATAAATTAGCTCCTTGCGAGAATGATTATTTATATATTCGGGAGTATCGAGTGAAAATCCTTTGAAGTTATTAGGGAAGGTGAAAGTACGATCAAATTTTGGATGGGGTTATACAGTGAAACTGCATTTTGCCAAGATATTTTGTGAAATATGATATTTCACATTTCTGTTACATAACAATAAAGTCGTACTGTTTATAAAAAAGTGGAACCGTTTTATCCCTTTGGATGTACTTATCTATGG
>NZ_JBFPJI010000264.1:0-4711 GCF_040838205.1 Bacillus sp. S4 | reverse complement strand
ATATATACGAGTGTGATCCATAAAATAATAAACCTTCTTGGAATAAATACCGCTTCCAATACATTTGTATCCAAATCTATATTTGAACTTATTTTTTTCATATCTGACCTCCACCATTATATTATACTATACAAGATGCACCTTACTTTTTGATAAATTACTGATTCCTCATTACTGAATACAAATATGAAATATTGCATATCGAAATGCATTGATGTATTTGTAAACGCTTACTATAATGAGGGTATAAAGATTCATTACATCTTACTATTAAAAAAAGGAGGCAATCATATGGAAATCGCAATGGCAGTTTTAAAATTCGTAGGTGGAGTAATTCCATTGGTTCAAGAACTTTTAAAAGCATTTATGTAAAATTATTATTCAGCAATTATCTATAAGAATTATCATACAAATGATCTGTATATCAAAAAAATTGATACACAGATCATTTGTGTGAAAAAGCTTTAAACGAGAATTATGTACCTTAGCAGAACAATAATGATACATCTATCTCAAGTTGGAAAAAGACGCTCACAAGGGCGTCTTTTTATTATATTACTATGTACCTAATAACTTATTTAGAAAATCAATTCTACAATTCATACAATGCTACATAATTCATTTATCTTTTTGAAATTTGCACAATAAAAATCCCCTCAAAGCATAAACTTCAAGGGTCGAGCCTATTTTTTATTAAATTTTTTAAACACAGCAATACCATTTTCTACGATTTTATCAGATGTATAAATGACGACTGTCTGTTCCTCTTTATTTAGTGCTAATGAAATAATCATTTAAACCCAAAATGCTATAATTAATCCAATCACACTAAGGGGGACCATTTATTTTGCGCGGAACATGCATTCAATTTCATGAGTTTGGCAATCCGAAAGATGTGTTACAGGTTGAATATAAAAATATAGAACCATTAAAAGATAATGAAGTTTTAGTTCGTATGCTAGTCAGACCGATTAATCCATCTGATTTAATTCCAGTAAGTGGAGCATACTCACATAGGATCCCTTTACCTAACGTACCTGGTTATGAAGGTGTTGGTATTGTAGAAGATGTAGGCGCAGGCGTTTCTAGAGACCTTATCGGCAAACGTGTTTTGCCATTACGCGGAGATGGTACTTGGCAAGAGTTTGTTACAACATCAGCTGACTTTGTAGTCCCTATTCCTGATTCCATTGATGATTTCACAGCGGCACAAATGTATATTAATCCCCTTACAGCGTGGGTTACGTGTACAGAAACGCTAAACTTAAAACAGAATGATGTTTTATTAGTGAACGCTTGTGGATCCGCTATTGGACACCTTTTTGTTCAATTATCACAAATTTTAAACTTCCGATTAATTGCAGTAACTAGAAATAGTAAACATACAGAAGAATTACTTCAGCTTGGTGCCCATCATGTAATAGATACTTCCACTACCCCGCTTTATGAAACAGTTATGGAGTTAACAAATGGGCTAGGTGCAGATGCTGCGATTGATTCTATTGGGGGACCGGATGGAAATGAATTAGCTTTCTCCTTACGTCCAAATGGGCACTTTTTAACTATAGGCCTTCTATCAGGCATACAAGTAAACTGGGCAGAGATTGTCACGAAAGCAAAGGTGCACGCGAATATATTTCATTTACGACATTGGAATAAAGACGTGTCATCATATAAATGGCAAGAAACATTTCGTCACTTAATCCGCTTAGTAGAAGATAAACAATTACGTTTCATGACAGTACATTCCACATATGACTTAGTAGATGTGAAAACGGCGGTTGATATCGTTCAATCTGCTGAAAAAACAAAAGGGAAAGTGTTTTTGACGAGTTATTAAATGCGGTTTGATTAATCTTTTAAATAGACCAAATTAATCCGTGGATATTATATTTAACGAACGAATTGTAAATATATGGTATAGTTTAATTGAAAAGTGAAAGGAGATTCTAACATGTGGTTAATTACAGCAATTGCACCTGTTGTAATAGTTGGAGGAATTGTATTATTTGTAATTGGAAGACTTAAACATAAATATAACGAAGGAAAATTAGGTCAGAAAAAATCAAAAGAAGCTCAAACTTTATTAGATAGTTTAATACCTATGGGAATGTTTGTTGGCTGTACTATCGGTTTTATTTTCGGCATATTTTTCCCGGATTCTTTACTGCTTGCACTTAGTTTAGGAGCTGGAATAGGCTATTTATTTGGATTTTTTGCTTATGAAATTTATAGCAAGCAAGGCAACAATTATTCATGAATAGCCATCGACGCGATTGTGGAATAAGTGAGGACAGTACATATTAGTCATATAAAATATGTACTGTCCTTTCATTTATTCATCAACATTATTAACCCCACTTCTCCCCCCTAAAAAATAACATTGTCAACAGACCTTAAATTGGTTATCATAAAAACTAATATAACAGGAGATGAGCAGATGAATATAAACGAAAAGAAATCTTTTTCAAAAGTTTCTCGCCGAAAATTAGTCGATGAAGTATTAGAACGTTTACAAGAAAAAATCTTTTCTGGTGAGTATGAAGTTGGTGATCGCCTCCCTACAGAGCCGCAATTAATGGAAGAGTTAGGTGTAGGACGTTCAACGCTGCGAGAAAGCATAAAGATATTAGTACATGCTGGCATATTAGAGGTTCGACAAGGACAAGGTACTCGTATTGTCTCACTAAATACAGCACAAGATTCATTTGAAAAACGATTGCAAACAGCTAATATTAATCATGTATATGAAGCACGAAATATGTTGGATAAAGAAGTAGCGATGTTAGCGGCACAGCGCCGAAGTGAAGAGGACCTTTTATACTTAAAAGGACATTTGAATAAAAGAAAAAATGCCCTTCAAGAAGGAAATTATGTAGCATACATAGACGCAGATATTCAGTTTCATCTAGCAATTGCAAAGGCGAGCAAAAACGAAGTTCTACTTGATTTATATCAATCTTTCGTACCTGCCCTTCGCCACATTTTAAGCCAATTAATATTAAATACAGTGAACTATGAAGATAACTCTGACATTCATGAAAAGTTATTCCAAGCTATTTTTAAACAAAATGCCGAAGAGGCACGAACATACGCCGTTCAAAATTTGGAGCTGAAATAAGCTCCTTATATATTACACTCAAACAGCAGATGATATACTCAATAACGTCTGATGTTTGAGAGGGGAGAAAATTAAATTGAAACATCAAGGACGAACTTATTTGTATATACTAGCACTATTTTTTGTTTCCATTAATTTACGTATCGGAATTACATCTATTTCACCTTTATTAGAAACAATCCGACAAGACTTAAATATAAGCAATTTTTCCGTTAGTTTTTTAACAGCCATTCCTGTTTTTTGTATGGGGACATTCGCCTTACTGACTGGGAAGGTAATTAAAAAATATGGGGCAGAAAAAGCAATTATGGCTTGTCTTATTTTAATTGGCTTTGCTACATGTATGAGGGCTTTTACCTCTTCCATTTCCACATTATTCGCGAGCTCTTTATTTATCGGCATTGGAATTGCACTTGCAGGTCCGTTACTATCAGGTTTTATTAAAGAAAAATTCCCTACGAAAATCGGCTTAATGATTGGAATATATTCAGTAGGCATGGGAACTGGTGCTTCTTTAAGTGCAGGATTAACGATTCCTTTACAACATGTATTAAAAGGATCTTGGAATATGGCACTCGCTTTTTGGGGTGTACTTACTATTATCGCTATTATATTTTGGTATCCGGTTATGAAACGAAAAAAGAATACGAGTACACAAGATAAAAAGAATAATAGTTTACCTTTAAGAAATAAAAAAGCATGGTTGTTCACAATCTTTTTCGGACTACAATCAGGAATCTTTTACTCCATTACAACTTGGCTTGCGCCCGCAAATCAAAATATGGGCGTCAGTAGCGAACAAGCTGGTACTCTCATAACTGTATTTACAGTTATTCAAATGATATGTAGCTTTTTAATTCCAACATTAGCGGATATTTATAAAAACCGAGCACTTTGGTTATTAGGGAGTATATGCTTCGTACTCGTAGGTTTATCGCTTATGATTTACCCACTTACTACACCATGGATCCCTTCTATTTTACTAGGTATCGGGCTCGGCGGCGTATTCCCACTCGCTCTCATGCTACCGCTATATGAAACAAAAACTTCAGAAGATGCGAGTGCATGGACTGCTATGATGCAGTCCGGAGGGTACATTATGGGCGGATTTATTCCTGTCTTAGCAGGAATTACCCGCGACTATTTTGATGGTTATACGCAAGTTTTTATTATAATGGCAATCCTAAGCTTAATTTTGTTCATTTTAACTTTAGTCATGAACAAAAGAAAAATAAAAGCGAAAGATCTTATAGCTTAAATTAAAAGAATGGGCTTTTTCCTAAAGGATCAAGCTCATTCTTTTTACTTCTACTACTTGAAAACAAAAAAATCCCCTCAAAGCATAAGCTTCAAGGGGTGAGCCTGTTTTTTTATTTAATTATATACGTACAGCTGTACCACTTACAGCAACCATTAACATTCCATCACGAACAACTTCATAATCTACGTCAATACCAACGATAGCGTTCGCACCTTTTTGTTTTGCAAGTTCTTTCATTTCTCCCATTGCAATATCACGAGCTTCTTTTAACTTGCTTTCATAAGCACCAGCACGACCACCGACAACATCACGAACTGAAGCGAATAAAT
>NZ_JBFPJI010000263.1:0-4724 GCF_040838205.1 Bacillus sp. S4 | reverse complement strand
ATTCCATATTATTATTTATACATTCTGACAGTAAAGCTTGAAATAATCTTTTCCCTACTTTCAAACCTTGATAATCTTGTAAAATGTAAATCGCATATAATTCCATATCACAATTATATGTACCCATTCTTTCAGTTCCACCATCGATAAATCCAATAATTTCTCCAGTTAACATCTCTGCTATAAATCTATATTGTAGATTGTCTTCTTTTTGAAAAATGTTTTCCCATTGCTTTTTTCTTTGTTCGAATGTTACATTTTCTAAAATTTCGTTAGCGAATATCCCTTTATATGTGGTTTTCCAGCTCTCCACATGCACTTTTACTATACCTGCAATATCATCTTTCGTTGCCCTTCGAATATGTATCTCCATCATTTGCATCCCCTTTTGTAAATGATTATAGCAAAATGTTTTTTCCCATATAAAAAAAGAGTGAATTTTCATCACCCTTTTCAATCTTTTTTATCTACTTTCAACTTCAACAGATACGACATGATCGATTTCTTTTAGAGAACTATATAACTCAGTTGTATATAAATCTTCTGGAGCTAAAATTACCATTTCTAATTGCTGAGATGCTCCATTATCAATATCTTTAATTTTCACTCGCTTCACTTGCATATTTAAATTTTTAATTTGCTTAAAAATCCCGTCTAACTCTCGATGCTCATTTACAGTAATTTTGATAGACAAGTCCTTTTGTCTCAATGAATATGGGCCTGCAATTTTCACAAGGTGAGGAAGTACATTGATTGCTAATATAATTAAAACCATAGCAACCGTCGCTTGTATATAAAATCCTGCTCCAATCGCAATACCTAAAGCTGAAGCAGCCCACACCATTGAAGCTGTCGTTAATCCAGAAATAACGTCATTACTTCTTCGTAAAATTACCCCCGCTCCAAGAAAACCAATACCACTAACAATTTGGGCAGCTAATCGCATTGGATCCATATTCGTATGACCCGGTACAGAATATACATTTACAGATTCAATTGAAACCATTGTAATTAAACAACTTGCTACAGAAATAACCATACTTGTTTTCACACCAAGCGGTTTATTCTTTAGCTGCCTATCTATCCCGATGAATAATCCTAAAAAGAGTGCTAAACCTAATTTGAATAAAAATTCATATGACATATTTCATTCTCCTTACTTTACAATGTTTTCCTTTGAATAATACACTATAACTCTTTTATGATATCAATTCCAGTCTTTTCTATTCATTTAACGACAAAAGCCGAAAAAACATTTTTCACAATGTTTCCCCGGCTTTTTCTATAGCTTTTTTATTACGATTAAGGTCATTCTTTATTTTTGTTCTTTAGTCTTAATCTGTGCATCTTTGTAAAATGCTAATTTACTGTCATTATACTCTTTTGTGTGTTTGTTAAATTGTTCTTTCGCCTTTTGCGCTTCCACATTTAACTCATTAACAGTTTTAACTTTTTCACCAATTTCTTTTAACTTCGTTTCTTTTACTTTTAATTTTTCATACAGCTCTTTTTCATTCGCTAACGCCTTCGTGTAATCCTCATTCATTTTTTGGAATGCAGCATAACGGTTTTTATACGACTCTTCTACTGCTTTAGCTTGTTTTTGTAATTTCTTATCTTCAAGCTTCTCTATATTGCTTTGAACTGATTTCGTCTCCTTCTGAGCTTTCTCTAACAGTTCTTTCTCGTTTTTCAATACTTTCTCACGCTCATTTACATTTGCAGTAGCTTCCTCTATCTTCTTCGTGACTGCTTCATTATGTTCTTTACCTTCTTGTAAAATTTGAGAATATAGTTCTTGCCCTTGCTTTTCTAATTGCTCTAACTTTTTCGTATCATCAGCTAACGATTTTTCTTGTGTCGCTGCTGTTTCAAAAGCCGTATATAAATTTTCTTCTGGTTTTTCACCGAAACAACCTGATAATAATCCTACTGATAATGCTCCAACTACTGCTACTTTTCCATACTTCAACTTCAATTCCTCCAATTACATACGGTTATCGTGCCAGAAATTCACTGGGAGGTGATTCTCTTCATGGTATGCCTCAAATTCATAACCTTTTTCTTTTAGACCCTTTAAAATTGCTGGCACAGCAGCAACTGATTGCGGGTGAATGTCGTGCATTAAAATGACTTCTTGCGGTTTTGTTGCACCAGCTAATACATTTTGAGCGATTTGCGCTGCCGCTGCATCCACTGGTACTTTATTGTATTTCCAGTCTAAAGAGTCAATTGTCCAGTCCCACACTTTTAAACCATCCTCAACTACTTTATTTCGGAGACCTTCATTTAAACCAGGCATCGATCCGTATGGAGGACGTGTTAATTTAGGGGCTTTCCCAATAATATTTGCGATTAAGCCTTGATCTTCTTTCATTTCATTAACATACTCGCCATTTTTATATAACTTCGCAAAATTGTGTGTCATACTATGCATTCCAACATAATGTCCTTCTGCATTTTCACGTTTTACTAAATCAGGAAACTGTTTCACATTCGCACCAATTAAAAAGAATGTCGCCTTCGCATCATGCTGTTTTAACATATTCAATAATTCAGCCGTATATTTTCCTGGCCCATCATCAAATGTAAGGTAAGCAACTTTTCTTTCCTGTCCATTAAAACGACTTGGTGCCGTTTTATTCATTTCAACTTTCGGTTGTTCACTTGCAAGCTGTATTACATTTTCTTGTTTCGCAACAGCTTTTGCTGGTGAAGTAATAGATTGAAACATGAAATACCCAATAGCTACTGCTGCAATCGCTATTAAAACGACTACTACTCGTTTAATATTAAAAGCTTTTTCCATTCTATCGATTCCCTCTCCCTATTAATCTTATATATAAATCACCCAATATAATTATACATCTATTTATTCTTATTACACTATATAAACTTTATATAAATTATAGTGGGAGTTTTATCAAAATTGTTGTTCCTGCCTCAACAAACTCTTTATTCTTTTCATACCAATTCTTGATTGCACTATGTACAACTTTCAAGAAGATTTGTTTTAACCTGTTTGATCTTCCATCAATTCAATTCGCTTTCAATTTGTAATGAGATGAATCTATTTTCTCTACTTTAGGAGTTAATTACCAATTATTCTCCTCTAGTATATCGTACAATTACACCTTTTGTTTATATAAATTTAAATGATTTGAATGTAGACTTGAAAAACCTAGTAGCTTTTCTACTAAAAAAACAAATAAAGCAATCCATTTCCATAAAAAAAGATTGGCTGAGGCCAACCTTTTTTTATACTTATTCATTTCGAGTTGGTTTTGGTGTAACACCTAAATGCTCATTTAACTTATTCGAAATATCTTTCACATTTTTTTCGTTTGGAATGTAATAATAAATACCACCAATACGTTTATCCGTTCCTTCTATTTGCATCTTTTCCATTTGCAGGTCAGATCCAGCCATATTTTTCGTAATAGCAAGCATATCATCAAACGTTAAGTTTGTTTTCATATTTTTATCAACTGCATCAAGTAGAGAGCCCATTTTACTAATAGATTGAACAGACATTGCTTTTTTCGCAATTGCTTCAATTACAAGTTGTTGTCTTTGACCACGCATTGCATCACTGTCAATTTTACGCGTTCTCGCAAGTGCAAGTGCTTGTTCTCCATTTAAATGTTGGTAACCTTTTTCTAAATGGATCATACCTGCTTGGTCTTTACTATCTTGTTCTGTGAAAGTAACCGGTACATCAATATCAATACCACCAATTGAATCTACAATTTGTACAAATGACTCAAAGTTAAACTTCACATAATAATCAACTGGAACATTTAAAAATCTTTCCACTGTATCTCTTGTACTTTCAACCCCACCAAATACGTGTGCGTGTGTAATTTTATCTAATTTTTTTCTAGATGGAATATAAACACGTGAATCACGTGGAATACTTACTAATTTAACTGACTTATCATCTTTATTAATTGTCGCTAATAAAAGTGCATCTGTCCGAACTGCTTCGCCGTATTGGCTTTTTCTCATTTCACTTCCATCTACACCCATGATTAATATTGAAATGTTATCCTTTAAAGGTTCAACTTCTTTATCACGCTTTGATGACTTATCAATTTTTGCATACGCATCACTTACAACAGCTTTTGCTTTGTTATATATAAACGATCCATATCCTACTCCTCCAAAAATAAGTAGGAAAAATGGAATTAAAATGAACCATTTTAATGACTTTCTTTTAGAACGTTTTTTATTACTTCTCGTGTTTTGTTCTAATTCAGAGCTCATACCCATTCGCCTCTCTTTCTCTTTCCCTAGTATAATGTAAGTCTATTAATCTTCATATTGAATTTCCTTTCAATTACCTTACAATTTTGTAAGGTTACTTCATGAATCCAACATGTATTCCATTTCACATTATACTCTTGTGCTTATTTTTGGCAAGTCACTATTTATCAACTTAAAAAACCAAAAACTTCGGAACATTCAGATTTACAGAATTATCATTCTGTTATTTGAGGTAGTAAGATTTTCACCTCACAATTTAGTAGGAATAAAGAGTCAAGTTTGTGCCGTAAAATTTTGATTGGTGATGACTAATAATCAGTGAGAGATAAATCCCCCACTGATTAAAGTTTCACTTAATTATTTCTCATTTGGTGTGTATATTATTTGCTTCCCATTATTATTAATTAAAGCTGACTTTGCTTTTATTTTCGTTTGTTCTATTTCCACATCATCATTAG
>NZ_JBFPJI010000262.1:0-4755 GCF_040838205.1 Bacillus sp. S4 | reverse complement strand
TTATTAAACCATATTTTCCCTTAAAAATAAACTGAATATTTAATTTTATAAAAAATCCCGTACAATTTAGTACGGGATTTCCACTATTTTTTCAAATGATTATTGGACTGATCATCTTGTTCTTTTCGAAGTTCTTGTTCTTCATCTTTTGGTAATTGTTTATCATTATCTTTAATCGGGTTTGTTTCCCTATTTTCAATCATATCATTTGGAACTTGCGGCATTACACGGCCAACAATTGCTGCTAATTCATCAAGTATGCCTTCACCAGTTTTACCTTTTTTAATTTGCTTACCTATTTGTTTTAGTCTTTCATACGTATCAACATCTGCTACAACGACTGCATTCGCACCATTTGGGTCATTCTTCAAACTTTCTGCAACAGAATACTTAATTGACTCAACGCGAGTTCGATCAAGTTTCGCTTTTACATCAATACCTACCACAGCATATTTCCCAACTACTACTGCTGTCGCATCGTTTACACCAGGTATACTTGCAGCTAAAGATGCCAGATGATCAGCTGCCTTTTCATTTGGTTTATTTGATTTATTTGTATACGTAACATTTTTCATCGAGACATTTTTTTGTTCTGGCTTTTCATTAGGATTGTCTTTTTTTCCAATACTACATCCAGTAATAACGAAACAAAACATTAACATATATATAATGATTTTCATTATTTTCACCACTTTATCATTGATGTTTAATCATAAATTTTTTCAACCGCTTGCATCTTCTTCACTTTTTCTTCTGCCCCGCTATTTGCGTTAATGAAAATTTGGTACGTATCTTTCCCTAAAGTACCAATATATTCATAACAAAGTACTTCATTATGCAAGTCATTTACTACTACAGCTTTACGTTCTTCCATAACTTTTACATCGGGATTAATTTTCTTTCTCGCCTCAGCAGCAGTTAGCTTCGCACTCGGAATTGTTCGTTTTTGATGCGATGCTAAATATTCTTTCGCAGAAAAACCAACAATCGATCCATCATCTAAAGCAATTTTCATTTGAATTGCTTCTGGATAAATACGCACTCCATTTTCATTTACAACGTACGTAAACACACCGATATTATCATATTGAGAACTATCAAATAGCTCCATATTTGTAAACTTATGATCCTTTAAAAATGTTAATCCTTTACTTCCTGCATCATTTAAACTAATTTTTTGTTCTTTAATTTCTCGGTTGTTCATTACCCAAATTGGATATCCACCTTTTCCGGTAATATCCATATAATACTCATTGTTCGTTGCTGGATCTTGAATTTTCACACTGTAGAATGATTCTTTTGCACCTTTTCCACTTTTCTCAACTTCTACTTTTTCATTCCCTTTTAAGTTTAAAAATGATTTCGCGATTTTTTCCGCTTCCTCTTTCGAAATCGCCTTTCCTTTTGCCTCAAATCCGCCTTTTTTATTCTTTTGTGCACTTGTAAAAGTCGGTCCAAAGTTTGTGGACGAGTATGATGTTACATTCTTTTCTACCGTCTTTAATCCATCGATAATTGTGTTATCTGCTGGATCTTGGTTTGACGCTAGAGCCATTTCTACATCCATCCAGCGAAGATTATTTTTCAATACAAGATGCTGCACTTTTCTCAGTTCATCTTGTATATTTTCTGCATTTGAATATAAACCTTGTAACGTTTTATATTCTTGATCATTTAACGGTTCGTTTTCTAAATCACGAACCGCTGCACGATAACTAAAATCACCGATATTCGCAAGGAACTCTTCCGTTTTATTAAATGGCATTAATGTTAATGGTAGTTGCCCTACATCAGAACGAGCCTCTGATGTTAAACGCCATACATCTGCTAAAGCTGGCGATAATGAGGAACGTGAATTCATCGCCAGTGTTGTTCCAATTTTATCGTGTAATAAATCAACTTCATATGCTAAATCATGAAACGCACGCTGATAACTATTTTCCGCTCGAATTAATACCGCATTTTTCTCTTGATGCTCTTTATAGCCCCAATACCCTGTTCCTACTACACCTACTGTTAACAATACAATGATAATACCTCGTAACATGTTTCCACCTCCGCTCTATTTACAGAAAATATGTTTACCGATTTTTTTAATTTGTGGACGAGTCCAAATCCATTTGCTTGTCGCAGTATCTGGATTGAAATAATATAGTGCATTCCCTGTTGGATCCCATCCATTGATTGCATCTAATACGGCTTTTTTCGCATTTTCATTTGGCGTTAAATATATTTGTCCATCTGCTACTGCTGTAAAGGCTCTCGGTTCAAAGATTACACCTGAAACGGTATTTGGAAACGATGCACTTGTGACACGATTTAAAATTACCGCAGCCACTGCAACTTGTCCTAAATAAGGCTCACCACGTGACTCTCCATATACAGCGTTTGCCATTAGCTGAATGTCATTTTGAGAATAACCATTTGGAACATTTGTCCCTTTACTTTGTGGTGGTTTATTTTCTTGCGCAGTACCACCGCTGTTCCCTTTATTAGTTGTTGTACCTTTATTAGCGGTCGACTTATCATACTTTGTTGCCTTTACAAGCATTTGTTTCGTTTTAGCACCCGCTAAACCATCAACTGGCAATCCGAATTTTTGCTGAAAGTTTCGAAGCGCCCAATATGTACCCCATCCGAAAACACCATCTACTTTTCCTGAGTAAAATCCGTTATGTTTCAAACGAGATTGTAATTCAATGACATCTTCTCCAGATGCTCCCCTTTGAATTACTTGATTAGAAAAGGCTTCTACATTTTTGGTTTGTATACTACTTACCATTAAAGATAAGCCAATAAAGGTAAGTAAAACTGCTAGCTTCAAAAAACCTTTTTGACGCATATGTTTCCCTCCTTAAATACAGAATGAATTCATGGTTATGTTTTGTAAATGTGAAGCTTTTATGTAAAGAAGACAAAAAAAGCCAAGCTTATATGCTTGAAGATATATGCACACAATATAAAAAAGAGTAAAAGGAGCTTATTATGAAGTATTTCTTCACACGTATAGCATTCGCGATTTTTTTACTAACAGCATGTTCAAATATATATACTGGTCCATCTATAGTTCACGCACAGCCACCCTATGCAAAATGGGGTAAACTAGCCGTTGAAAAAACGAAAGAACAATATCCGAAAGCTGAGATTATCGATTACCTTCATATAGGTAGAAAACCAAAAACTGTTCAAATAACAGTTGAAAAGTTTAAATTATGGCTACGTGAGGGTGGAAAAGAGTATGGTGTTTTTGTGGATATAGAGTTTGATACGAAAACAGAGAAATTTTTAAAGATGTCCTTTCAGAAGACAAATCGGTAAAACAAAGAAACCTCCGTCTTTACATACAGACAGAGGTTTCTTTATGTACTTCTTCCTTAATAAGGAGGATTATTATTTATATGCAAAGATCGATTCCCTAACATTTTTACTAATCCGCAAATAGCTCCAATTACAACCGCTATTCCGATACTATATAAAAGTACTCTACCATATCCACCTATTCTCGGATCGAGAAACGGATATGGGTACCAATTCACGAATGGACCGCGTATTAAGCTATAGACAACATATAAAAGCGGGAAAACAAGCCAACTCGCAGCCTGTTTCCATGTAATGGTCTTTGTAGGTGGATTTATAACCCAGTCTAAAATCATCGCTAATGGCATGATGTAATGAAGCACAGTATTTACCCACGGTATTGCTGTTTGAAGTGACTCTTCTAATCCCCTTAATAACAAAAAATAAATAAGTCCTGTTGTCAGTATATATACTGTAGCTGCGCCGCGAAGAACTCCAAACTGCTCGGAACGTCCGAATGTGGCTGTCCCCACGCTACTTAATAGTAGAATTACCGCCACTAAAATATTACTTTCAATTGTGAAGAAACTAAAAAAATTAACTGGATTGAACGGTTTCACTTGTGCTCTTGTAACAAATTGAGTAATAAGTGCACTAAACGCTAGAAGACTTAATAACATTCTATAAATCGCTATCATTTTTGCACTTCTCATAAAACACCTCATTTCTCTTCTTATTTATGATTAGAATTCTCTTTTATATGCTCTATAAATAACTTTAATGGTACGAGGCCACGTTTCGGCATGTGACTACTAATAACCGCTATGAGCTCTAACTGCGGAATGATAATAATGTATTGCCCTCCGTATCCCATAGCAAAATACATACAATACGGTATGTGAAATCTTTCGTTATGTAATACCCACCAGTGATATCCATATGCCCCGACATGTTCATACGTTTCAAATAGAGCTGTATTTGATTCTTCTAACCATTTCGATGATACAATTTCATTCCCCTTCCAATATCCATTGTTCAAACATAATTTCCCTAACTTTAATAAGTCTATAGATTTCATTTTCATACCGAATCCGCCAACATATATATCTTGCGGGTCTTGTTGCCACTCATACTCCGTAATGTTTAACGGCTCAAATAAATACTTTTTCGCGAACTGCTCCGTCGACATTCCAGTTGCTTGTTGAATGATGTAACTAAGTAAGTGAGAAGAGCCTGAATTATAATTCATTTTCGTACCCATTTCTTCAATGAGCGGCTTTTCTAAAATGTATTGCACCCAATTGTCTGATTCCACAAAGTCATTTGGGAAAATAACCCCATTTCCGAACTCTTGCCAATCTTCTCCTGTTGTCATCGTTAATAAATGATACAGCGTTAGTTCCCTCTTTTTCTCCGGTGCATTTTGAATCCATGTTGTGATTTGTGTATGTATATCAT
>NZ_JBFPJI010000261.1:0-4758 GCF_040838205.1 Bacillus sp. S4 | reverse complement strand
ATATTATTGTAGATTATCCTTTTGCATACTTAAATAGAGAAATAGGAGAATTCATTGATGTAACTATATTTATCGACACACCTTTAGATATTGCGATGGCTAGAAGGATTTTGCGAGATTTTAATGAAGATACAATGAGTGAAATACATAATGATTTGAAACATTACATGACACATGCGAGAAAAGCTTATTTAGAGGCAATTCATACTGTTAAACCAAATTCAGATATTGTCTTGGATGGATCTTTATCTGTAAAGGAAATAATTGATCGTACACTAGAGGAACTTAATCGAAGAAAAGTGATTGTGAATGATTAAATGTATAGAGGAATATGTACAAAAGGATGAGCCACATTATATTATAGATGCCGTTAAGTGGACCAGTGGGGTAGGGGAGAGATAAGTGTGTACACTTTATTTCAATATAATTGGCAAGTAAGAGAAGAATGGTTTAAGTGGTGTGAACAACTTAATTAGTATAGATTTTAAAAGTAAATTAGCAATATAAATGGTAAGCGAAAAGGCTCAGATTTTTCTGAGCGTTTTTTAGCGTAATATGTTATCAACCTAATTGAACTAACACTACCTGTTAATTTAATATAATTTGCTTCACAAATAAATAGAGGGAAATCGATAAAGTCAGAACCTTAAAGAATTTTGGAATCAAAATGGAAGTAGACAAACTGTTCACAGCCCCTTAAAATCAAGCAATAACTTTATTCGTTCGGATAAAGATTCTGATATGTTTTTACTGTATGTTTAATTAAATCCTTTAAAACATCGATATCGATATTAGCTAATGTATTAACATAAATACAAGCCTTACTCTTCGTGTGTTTACCAAAGTTTTCTAATAATTTTTCTCTTTCCTCACTTTCGTAAGTCAAATAAAGACTAATTTTCGCCTTTCTTGGTGAAAAACCCACTAAAGGCGCATCCCCTTCACGTCCTGATGCATACTTATAGTGATAGCTACCAAAGCCAATAATACTAGGGCCCCACATTTTAGCGTCGTAACCAGTTACTCCTTCAAAAATTTCTAATAACTGATAGGCATCTGCCTTCTTCTTCTCATTTTCCACACTTTCAATAAATTCAATTACACTATTTTCAGTTTCTTTCATCTTTGGTTCAGACATATATGTACCCTCCTATTCTCTGAATAAATTTATTTTAACATAAAACTTAAACTCGATATTCAAACCAAACGTATCTGTGCAATACACAGTTCTCGTCATCGGCTCGATATGTAATACATTTATGTACATGTCGTGGACCATCCCGTCACGATAGTATGAAATCAATATTTCCTCTTTGTTTTGTAGTGATTGCACAAGCCATATTTGCAGTTGTTCTTTCATATCTTCAGTTACAATTGGTTTCGGTACTTTATTCAAATCATTCAGCATTTCTCTAATTCTTTCGTATTGTTCGGCATATTGGTCATTCGTTATCAAGACCTAAATCGTAAAAAGCCATAAAAAATAAGAGATGATACATATTATACATAACTAATTCATGATCAACAGCATCCAATATGGTATGGCAGGGCTGGAAGTGTTGGAAGTACTACGGGCACAGTTGGGCATTATTAATAAGAGCCCAATAAAAAATTCTCTTGGATGCAAGAGGATTTTTTTATTGGGAATAGTAAGGGTGAGGGAGGTGCATTACATATGGGAAAAGGTAGAAGTAATAATGCTGGTAAAAAGCAACCGAATTTCGATGATTCATCTAATTTCGCTAAACAAAGCCAACCGACAGAAAAGAAGAAGAAATAAGAAAAGGAGCTCTCTTGATAAAGAGAGCTCCTTTTTAAGGTATATTGACATTTCAGCAAAACATATCGATCGCTCAACCAAATAGTCATAAGTGCAAGACTTAAATTCATGCGGCGAATGGCAGCAAATATAATATTATTGTCCTGCTTTTTCTAATGCTTCTTGACGTTGACCTCATATAAAATGCCAATACTCCATTTTATATAGCATGATGTTAAATAAATAAATTTTAATTCAAAAGAAATTGGTGAAGTGTTACGACATGAAATTCATCATATTGGTCAGCTATCTATATGGGCGAGAGAATTAAATCTTCAACCTGTTTCAGCAAATTTAATTGGAAGAGGATTATAGACTTAGAAACCGACTTGTATTGCACAAATACAAGTCGGTTTTTATATATAAGAGGATTTCTTAGTTGAAATCCTCGGATTTTTTCTGACGTATATGTAAAAACATTAAGAGGGTAATGATTAAAAAGATCATAATCGTTTGTATGATTAAATTTTTAAACTGAAGCAAAATGGTCCAAGATGTAACAACGTCTTTGAAAGCTTGGAGTGCAGAATATGAGGTAGGTTCAAAACCGTATTGAAGTAACTTTTTTGTTTCAACAAAAGCCGTGTTTTCTTCATTGGCGTCTAATACTACAGAAATAAACCTTGTATCTCCTTGTTTTGCTGTACCAACAAAACTATAATTACCGTTAGTTGACAAACTAGTTTGCAAGCCATCAACACCTTTTAGTTTAATGTTTTTATCAAGAGAGTAAATCATTTTATTTGTGTTGAGAACTTGAAAATCTTTGAAGGTAAATGGGTAAGAGGTTAGTTTAGTTATATTTAATACATCTGGATAGTCTTTTATTAATTGTGCAGCTATTTCGGCTGCGTCTATTGCTGTTGTAATCGATTGTTTATTCTTCTCGCTATTTATTCCAGTGGAATTTAAAAATGGAGATTGTTGTGATAACTTTAGTTGTTTTGCTTTTTCATTCATTAACGATGTGAAATTATCTTCATTTCCAGCAATGTGTTCTGCTAGTTCAAGTGCAGAACGATTATTTCCGGTTAAAAGCAATGTATTTAGTAAATCACGAACGGTTGTTTTATCATTCGATGTTACATGTATAGGACTCGTTTCGGTTTGAAAAACGTCGTTACTTATTTTTACAGATTCATCTAATTGTATTTTGCCATCATGAAGTTGTTCCATCACAATATACTCAGTCATTAATTTAGATAAAGTGGCCGACTGAATGGGAGTACTTTCATTTTTTTTATAAACAATCTCACCAGAATTAGTATCTATTAAAATAGCTGATTTAGCTTGAATAATTGGACCATTTACATAAAGGTAAAAATATAAAACGATAAGTGCAGTAATGAGAAAAGATAATAATAAAACTGTTATTTTTTTCAAGAATTGCATAAGCGATCCTCCTACTATTACATCAATAATATTATTGTAAAAAGGAATGCTTAATTAGGAAGAAAGAAAAGGTAAAGAATTTCTAAAGAATTATAAAGGATTATTAAATTTTGGATATTGATGGAATATAAAAGGTTCAATTTCTTATATGATAAAAAATTGAACCTATAAATATGTGGTATTAAGCTTTATAAGGGAGTAGTTTTACAGTGAAAGTTGTTTTTTTATCATCGCTATATACTTCAATTGTTCCTTTATGCAATTCAACAATACTTTTTGCAATTGCTAATCCGAGTCCAGATCCACCAGTGTTTGTTGAACGTGATTTTTCAACACGATAAAAACGTTCAAAAATATGAGGTAAATCAGTACTAGGGATAGGTTGTCCGTAATTTGTTATATCAATTGTAATCATGTTATTGCTTTCGTAAGCGGTAATATCAATATGATCTCCATCATTTCCATAAGTAATAGCGTTTATGATTAGATTTTCAAACACACGTACTAATTTATCCCCATCAGCTAGTACCATTAGCTTTTGAGATGGGAAAGAAGGGCGACATTCAATATTAGCTTCTTGAAGCTGTATCCGAAATTGGACAGTTAATTGTCCAATCAATTCTACAATATCAATGGGAGCAGAATATAAACTTAACTCTTTATTTTGAACGCGTGTATATTCAAACAAGTCATTCATTAATGCATTAAGACGAGTTACTTTATCGTAAATGACTTGAATATAGTATCGTAATTCTACTTCATCTCTATAATTATCATGATGGATTAAATTTACGTATCCAACTATAGATGTAAGAGGGGTTCGTAAGTCATGTGATACATTTGTAATAAGTTCGCTTTTTGCTTGTTCTGCCTGTCTTTCTTCATCAATCGAAACTTTTAATTGCTCAATAATTTGATTGACCCCAGTTGCCAGTTCTTCTAAATAATTATGGTGTACGATGGAAACTTTATGATTAAAGTTTCCACTTGCAATATACCGAATCTCTTCAATCATTTTTTTTATACAAGTTTCATAGTAAACCTTTCTTTCATGACGATAAAAAATGTATAAATAGGATGAAAAAATAGAAAATAAAAACAAATAAGATACAATCATCATCCATAAAGACTCTTTTAATCCAATATATTTTTCATGGCCAAAAATTCTAATGAATTCTTTTCCTAGTTCACTTAAAGTAAGTGAACTCTCAATTACACTAGTAACGAGGCGATAAATAATTAATTCAGTAATAGGGGTTAGTGTGATAGCTAATAAGAGCCAAAAAATAATTTTCCATTTTGGGATATCTTTTAATATGTCAAAAGCTTCATTTCTCAATTTTATAGCCTACTCCCCAAACAGTATGAATAAACTTTTCTCCATTCATTACTGTTTCAAGTTTATCCCGCAAATTACTAATATGAACCATCACAGTTTTATTTGAACCATAACCATCTTCATTCCAAACGCGTTCAAAAATTTCTTCGGAACTAAAGACTCTTCCTGTATTACTCGTAAGTAAATATAAAATATCAAATTCAATAGA
>NZ_JBFPJI010000260.1:0-4764 GCF_040838205.1 Bacillus sp. S4 | reverse complement strand
TTATAATTAACTTTATATTTTTCTCTCTAGCATAACTAAGTTTACCTAGTAAAAAACCAGCAAATACCGGACTTTTAATTCTTTTCATAACCCCACCAATTTCATATTGATGCTCTGACACCATACTACTTACATATTTCTGCAATTCTTCATACTGTTTCATATGTGTAAGTCCTAATACAACATGCATTTTATTCATAAATTCATGGGACTGTGCCCGTAATGCTTCCGCATATAGCCTGATACCGGTTAGTTCCTCTGCTAATTTTCTAATCTCTGTTTTATCACGAAATGTTGCAATCACGCCAACTATTTCTCCTTTTACGTATAAAGGAACACGGTTTGTAACAATCGTATTTCCAAGAATATTTTGTTCTTCGTTTAATTGTACCTCTCCTGTTTGCAACACTTCTTTTATACGTGAATTCGGCGTATACAATTCAACATCTTTACCGATAAAATCTTCTGTAAGTCCAATTTTCTTAAGTATTCGTTTTGCCTCATTATTAATTAAAGTTATTCTCGCCTCTGTATCTACAGCAATAATACCTTCTTTTACAGATTGTAGCATCGTATTTCTTTCTTCTAAAAATTTCGCTATCCTATGTGGCTCAAGACCAAATAAAACTTTCTTTATATGTCTAGCTAGCAATATCGCTCCTATAATTCCAACTAATATTCCAACACCAACACCGATATAAATGATATGTCTACTTTCTTTCACTCTCTCTTTCACATTATCAGCTGAAATGCCAACAGCGACCGCACCAAGTTGCTCACCTGTGTCAGCAAAAATAGGTACGAATACTCGCATAGAACTCCCTAAAGTTCCTTCTGCTAACGATACGCGTTCCTTTCCTTTCAATACAGTTCCTTCATCCCCTCCAACGAAATGATGACCTATTTTTTGAGGGTTTGGATGAGATTTTCGTATTCCATCCATATCCATAACTACAATAAATTGAACATCTGTACTCTTTAATAGCTTATTGGTATACACCTGAATTAAGGAGGTATCTACCTTCCCCGTCAACCCATCAATTACAATAGAATCATTCGCCACAATACGTGCAATCGTTTTTGCCTTCTCTGCTTGGCTATCTTTCGTTGCCCGTTCAACATTATGACTAATTAAAATGTCTGTTACGAGTAAAGAAAAAATTACTACTGCACACACTAATAATGTAATTGTTTTCCATAAACCCAATAGTTTTTTCCTTTTTTTCATCTCTCTAGCAACCAATCGTTTTAGCAATTACTATTTCTTGTTTCTTATTTGGGTAGATACGAAATTTATATGCTTTATTTACTAACATAAGTTGCACCTCGATTTGTTATAGGATATCTACAGTATACAAAAAAACGTAGGCTTACGCCTATTGGCATTCATCTCCCACCTACCGTTGGGCTAACGCCCTTCACACGCTTAAGGAAGGAGTATTCTGTCAGGAAACGATAAAGTACAAACTAATTTTCCGCCTCATCGTTTGCCTTCTTTCCATTTGTACCCTTTCCCTCGTACCGTAAGGAGAAACTGAGGCTCAGAAGGACTAGGTTCGATCTTCTGACGAAGACGACTGATATTCACATCTATTACTTTTGTGTTACCTACACAACTTATACCCCATATTTTATTTAAGAGTTCATCACGTGAAATTGGTTTTATGGAATTTTCCATTAAATATCGTAAAATAATATGCTCTGTTGGAGTTAAATCAATTACTATCTCATCCCTATATAATTCTCCTTGCAGAATATTTAATTGAAATGGTCCCGAATGAATCCATTTCATATCCATTTTATTTTCTTTTACTCTTCTTAGCAATGATTGTACACGTGCTACTAATTCAATTATACTAAATGGTTTTTTAATATAATCATCTGCTCCAATTGTCAAACCGTGTACCTGATCTTTCTCTTGAACACGTGCCGTTAATATAATAATACCAATCTTTTCATTGTTTTTTCGTATTCTTTTGCATACCCCAAAACCATCTATTCCTGGTAACATAACATCAAGTATTACAATATCAACATTATGATTTTCTAAAAGTTCAAGAGCTTTTTCACCTGTATCGGTTTCTAAAACATTGAAACCAGCACGCTTCATATTTAATGTAATAAAGCTACGAATTGTTATCTCATCTTCTAATACTAAAATTGTTGTCATACTCACCGCTCCTTTACTCTTGTTGATAATCGGCTATGGGTTTGATATAAGATTTAAGCTTCTGGTAGTTTGATTTTTTTGAAATTGCATATACATGAGCTCTTGTTTTCCATATGTATCAACTCCTAGGAGTCACTATATATGTCCATCAACTTAAGAATCTAGTAAAAAACGTCATCCTTTCTATTTAGCTTTTTAGAAAGAATAACGTGGGGATAATAAAGATTCTTAAGTTGATGGACATGGGGCGGTATCCCTAGTTTATCAGTTTTATATTAAGTAACTGATAGGACTTTTTCGTCTTTAATCTCATTCTCCCGCCAACCGCACCACCAAACAATTTATTACGTGAAAACGAAATGTGTTCCATCGTTTGTGCTATAATTTCCGCGTTTTTATATACACTTCGAAACGCTTTGACTAGATATTCCAAGTTCTCTTCTGGTCCACCTAAATAAAATCGAACCTTTTGACTCTTTCCTTCTACATCTTCCGGCTGATACATAAGTAACCGATACCAATCGCAACCCTTTCACAACTGCTTTAGTGGATTTCTCTAGTTCTTTTTCAAACTTATTAGATGCCACAGTCTCACTTCCTTTGCATCAACTATGAAGAATTACTCGCTCCTTTTTAATTTTTTTTAGATGCTTTTCTAGTTCTGAAGGCTCTAATTCATAGAGTTGTCTTCTTCCATCCTTGTAAAATCCGCAATCGATCAGCTGACTAATGATACGCTGTTTTTTTCTTTCTACATGATAAGTATATTGTTCTAGCTTTTTGGGGTCTTTTGCATACCTTCAAGAAATCAATTCTTGTGTTGCCATTTCTACAAACTGAATATCAGACTCTACAAGGTAACGAATATATGCCGTTTTCACTTTCATATATTCATCTTCATTTTTCCATCTATGATGGCTACCGTCACAAAGTACAAAAAAGGAAACGTTTCTCAACTGACTTACCAATTTATTCGTTTTACCCTTTGGATTAAATATTTCTTTCGCTTTTTTATGTGCCTGTAACACTTTGTCTTTCGAACATCCGCCTACAAGTAAATAATGTGGAATGATTAAACTCATTTTGTTATCTCACCTCTCTATTGCTCTCATACACAATCCAGAAAGGATAAGAACAAAGAGCAGGCGTCGATGCTTTACACGCTAACATGATTTGAAAAGCATGATAAGAAGGATGATCCTTTTCAAAATGGCTAGTGATATATTCTAAAAAGCCGTCCTTCTTCTCACCCACGTTAATCCAGCGCCTTCATGAAGCGCTTGTTTTGTCATTTCTATTGCGAGTTCCTGTGCCTGCTTTTTCGTTTGAATATCAGCAATTCCATTCGAAACAATCATTTCTTTCACCCTTTCGTAGTTATGTAGTTTTCATATAACTAAATACAATACAACTAACCAAAATGGTATTACCATTAGAAATCCATTTCTAATCCCTTTTGCAATAGCCAATGGATCATCATTACAGTATGGCATTTCCTTTTCTTCAACCCGCTGCAACATCTTTTTTTGAGATGAAAGGCTCATATTGAATCTCCTTTCCTTTCAATCTGTTTTCATTTTCTATAACAAACTACCACCAAAACAGCATATACAATAAATCATAATAAATTTTATGCAAATTTCTATAATTGCATCCATCATTCCCCATTATCCTCTCCCAAAGCCTGTAATACACAAGCTATGATCAGCAAAGAAAGAATTAATAATAAACTCCCTATATCTCGGCATTTCCCAAACACCGACATCCTCTCCTCGCAATTAACATTTATTTCAGAAAAACCCCACGGTAAGAAAAGTCAGACAAGAGAAGAGACAGATTTTACCCTGTTAAGAGTAAATCGGCTCTTTAATATTCAAAGGACGTAAGGAATGTAAACTTGTTGAATGTAATCCCTCAAACTTTTATTCCCCTAAGAAATTGATATCTTCCCAACCTAAAGGCGAATATCGTACGCTAGGGAATTTTTCATTTAAACGTAACTCTTTTATTCTATTTTTCATAGAAATCTTCTAATTAAAGAAAACTATTATAATATTTTTTTGCTAATGTATTTGTAATTAGACAGCATATCATAATGAGAAATAGCCCAGTATTAATCGGAATTATTATCCATTTCGAAAGAAACATCATAAGAATAATCATAACCATAAGAATACTTATGGTTATATGTGCAGCTTTTCCATCTATTAAATCAACCCTTTCATCATATTCCTTTGATAGTTCTCTTTCTAACTGTTTACCATTAGTTTTATATTTAGTTTGAGAAACTAAAGCAAAAATTAAAAACAATACTCCCGTAAGTATCTTTAAATTCCCCAAATAAAACCCTTCAGTAAGCTCAGCTGCAGTATGATCATAAATTATTTCAAAAAAACCCATTGCAATAATTGCAAACGAACATAAATAAAGTTCTTTCAATCTATTTTTCAAACAAATCACTCCTAACACAGCCATATATTCAAAGTTTATTTAAAAGTATATTTTAATAAATATCTTCTTTTTTACATCCTTCATTAGTTAGTGAATAGTACATACTATCCTCGAAAGATATTAATATAATCTCAATCCAATAT
>NZ_JBFPJI010000259.1:0-4780 GCF_040838205.1 Bacillus sp. S4 | reverse complement strand
ACATTATGCAGAGGTAAAAAGGTACTGTACGTTTTTGACGAAGAATAAATGGGATGGGGAAGACCTTGCCCAAGAAGCAATTTGCAAAGTTCTTCAAAAGTATAGTGAGAAGAAAATTTGTATAACGCTTCTGTATAAAATTGCTCGAAATCAATGGTTAGATCAAATGAAATCAAAATCCGTTCAAGAAAAGTTAGAACAGCAAAATACATTTGAAGAACCACATGAAAAAATTGCAGATTTGCATGAAATGGTAGGGAAAGTATTATCTTCGTTAAATGTGCAACAATCCGTAATTTTATTATTAAAGGATGTTTTTCAATATAGTATCGCGGATATTGCTAAAGTATGTTCGGTATCAGAAGGTGCAGTGAAAGCATCGTTATTTAGGAGTAGAAATAGGCTGAAAACTGTAAGTGAAGAAGGTATTGAAATAGTGGAGTACACGGATGATGTTGAAATCGTTGTAACTTCTATTCGTGAAGAAAGACCTGAATTGTTGACGAAACTTCTCCCAACAATAGATTTCACTAAGTTACCATCAATACAACCGGTGTTATTCTTCAGTATGAAAAAACCTTCTTCTTACAGTTGTATGCTTAGTGCGGCATAAAATAGATGGAGGGATTTAATATGAATGCAATTCCTTACGTAGTAGAACAAACGAAATTAGGAGAACGCTCCTATGATATATATTCAAGATTATTAAAGGACCGAATTATTATGATTGGTTCAGAAATTAACGATCAAGTTGCAAGCAGTGTAGTAGCACAATTATTATTTTTAGAAGCGGAAGACGCAGAAAAAGATATATTCCTCTATATCAATAGTCCGGGCGGTTCAACGACAGCGGGATTTGCAATATTAGATACGATGAACCTTATTAAACCAGATGTGCAAACACTTTGTATGGGCTTTGCGGCATCATTTGGTGCGCTTTTACTATTAGCTGGCGCAAAGGGAAAAAGATTTGCGCTCCCTAACAGTGAAATCATGATTCATCAACCGCTCGGCGGTGTAAAAGGGCAAGCGACGGAGATTGAGATTACAGCAAAAAGAATATTAAAGTTAAAACATGATATTAACAAAATCATATCTGATCGAACAGGGCAACCAGTAGAAAAGGTAGCTCATGATACAGAAAGAGATTATTTTATGACGGCAGAAGAAGCGAAGGAATATGGAATTGTTGATGCAGTTATTGAGAAAAAATAACATGACACAGGCTAGAGAATATGATAAATTCCCTAGCCTGTTTTTGTCATTCTTTTACCCATTCATCAACTAAAGCTTGATTTTTTTTAATCCATTTTCGCGCGGCTTCTTCCGGATCTTTCGTTTTATTTAGCATGACCATTAAAGTACCTAGTTGTTCATCGTTCATTTTCCATTGATCAAAGTATTTCACAATATCAGGATGATCTTTTTCGAAACCTTTACGAACTGAGTAATAAATGTCATCTTTTTCACCATATACTTTCTTAGGGTCTTTTAAATATTTTAAGTCAAATTCTGAAAAGCCCCAATGTGGATTCCAAAGCGTCACAGCGATTGGTTTCTTTTTCGTATATGCCTTTTTTAATTCACTCATCATCGCAGCTTCTGAAGATTGGACAAGTTTGAGTTTTATATCATATTCTTTCATTGCTTTATTCGTTAAATTCATAAGGCTACTGCCAGGTTCAATCCCGACGATTTTATTATCTAGCTCATCTTTATGAGCGTTTAAATCTTCGATGCTGTTTATGTTTTTCACATAAGAAGGGACGACTAAACCAAGTCCAGTACCTTCATACCATTTTGATTTTAAGACAATGTCATCTTTATAACGATCATTTAATGGTTGATCAGTAACTGGAAGCCATACTTCTAAATTTGCATCGACATCACCACGTGCGACTCCAGTCCAAATCGCAGCTTTTTCTAAATACATGAGCTCAACTTTGTAGCCTTTTTCTTCTAATAAAACTTTCCACATGTTTGCGGTTGCGATATTTTCTTTCCAACTTGTTACACCTATTTTAATTTTCCCTTTCGAATTTGCATTTGTTGCATTACATGAAGTGAAAATCATAGTAATAAATAATGCAAGGCATATAAGCCATATTTTCTTTTTCATCGAAACCCTCCTAAGAAACGTTTGCCTTTTTAAATAAATGTATAAGTAAGCATTCTTATTATGAACGGAAACGAGAATTTTAAAGAAAGCTTATGAATGTCATTTTTATGTAATATTTCTTTGCAAAATCGCAACACTATGTAAATAGATGGGCAGAAAAGGAGTAGTGACATGGATAATACAAAGGTACGTGTTGAAAATGTAACAAAAGTATTTGGGAAACATCCGCAACGAGCGCTTACCTTATTAAAAGAAGGAAAAAGCAAATCCGAAATTTTAAAGGAGACAGGAATGAACGTTGGTGTGAAAAAGGCAACGTTTGAAGTATACACTGGAGAAATTTTCGTTATTATGGGTTTATCTGGTAGTGGGAAATCTACATTGGTTCGAATGCTAAATCAATTAATTAAACCGACAGCGGGGCATATATACATAGATGGTGAAGATATCGCAACGATGGGAAAAGAAGAGTTGCGAAGAGTAAGAAGAACGAAGATGAGCATGGTGTTTCAAAAGTTCGCTTTATTTCCGCACCGTACAGTGATACAAAACGTTGCGTACGGGTTAGAAATTCAAGGAGTTCCAGTAGAGGAAAGAGAAAATAAGGCGTTAGAATCGCTACAGTTAGTAGGGCTAGATCATCATAAAGATAATTACCCAAGTCAACTTAGTGGTGGTATGCAACAACGAGTTGGTATTGCAAGAGCGCTTACGAATGATCCGGATGTTTTACTCATGGATGAATCATTTAGTGCATTAGACCCGCTTATTCGAAAAGAAATGCAAGATGAATTGTTAGAGCTACAAGACAAAATGGAGAAAACAATTATTTTTATTACACATGATTTAGATGAAGCTCTTCGAATTGGTGATCGTATTGCATTAATGAAAGATGGAGAAATTGTCCAAATTGGAACACCGGAAGAAATTATGATGAGCCCTGCAAATGAATTTGTAGAGAAATTCGTTGCGGATGTGAATTTAGGAAAAGTAATTACGGCGGAGTCTATATTAAAACGACCGGAGACTTTATTAATTGATCGTGGACCTCGTGTGGCACTACAAATTATGAGGAACGCGGGCGTTTCTACAGTATATGTTGTAAACAAAAAGTATGAGTTTTTAGGTATATTAACCGCAGATGATGCAAGTAAAGCAGTACAAAAACAGTGGCCGATTGCTGATTTATTACTTAATGATATTCCGCACGTTTATTTAGATACTTTACTTGAAGAGACGTATGCAAAAATGGCGGAGATGAAATATCCGTTACCCGTAATTGATGAGAAGAAAAGGTTAAGAGGAATTATTAAACGTGAAAGTGTCATTCAAGCTCTTGCAGGTAACATTGAGGAAGAGGTGAAAGACGATGAATAGTATACCGCGTATTCCATTAGGGGAATGGGTCGACTCATTTGTTGCAAGTTTATATGAGAACTTTGAAGGCTTGTTCCGAGGGTTTTCTTATATTATCGGTGGATTCGTTGATTTACTCACTAATTTTTTAATAATAATACCAGCTATATTGATGATTATTATCTTATGTTTCCTCATTTGGTACACAACGAGAAAATTATCTTTAGTCATTTTTACGCTCATCGGATTATTATTTATTTTAAATATTAACTACTGGGCACAAACGATGCAAACATTAGCGCTCGTACTTACGTCAGTTATTATTTCAATTATAGTCGGAATTCCAATTGGTATTTTAGCATCTCAAAACGAGCGCTTTTCAAAATTTTTAAAACCGACATTAGATTTTATGCAAACAATGCCAGCATTCGTCTATCTCATTCCCGCGATAACATTTTTTGGGGTAGGCGTCGTACCAGGCATTATCGCTTCCGTTATTTTTGCTATGCCACCGACAATCAGATTTACAGACTTAGGAATTAGACAAGTTCCAGAAGATTTAATTGAAGCTGCGAATGCGTTTGGCTCTACCACATCACAAAAATTATTTAAAGTACAATTACCACTCGCAACCGGAACGATCATGGCTGGAGTGAATCAAAGTATTATGCTTTCGTTATCGATGGTTGTAACAGCTTCACTTGTAGGAGCGCCAGGACTTGGCGTCGATGTATATCGCTCTGTAACACAAGTAAACATCGGAATGGGATTTGAAGCGGGACTAGCTATCGTCGTGATTGCGATTATATTAGACCGAATTACGCAAGGGTTTCATACAAAAAGAAAATAATTCAAAAAACACACTTTATACAACAAAGTGTGTTTTTTTGAATTCGAATTACATCCGAACAATAACAGAACCTCCAGCTGGTGCACAAACTTGGTTTTGCTGTTGTTCCATTGATTTTATTAAATGATTGTTTTCTTCGATTAAGGAGATTAAGTTAGCTAATTGGCTTTCAAGGCTTGCGATGCGCTGCATCATATATTGAGAATCATGATACAGTGTATTTCTTACTGGATGGGGGGAGTAAGCATATTGTTGATTTATATTTGGATTCCAATGAGGATACATTTGAATCGTTCCTCCTTCAATAAATTACTGATCTTTCTTATAGTAAATGCCTATGTATATGTAATGGTGACTTGAAAATTCTTTCAAACGAAGAGGATTATGTGGGGGAAATGGAAAAGTAATAAAGTACATTTTTTGAAAATTTTCAAGTGGGATAGTAATATATTAGG
>NZ_JBFPJI010000019.1:0-34426 GCF_040838205.1 Bacillus sp. S4 | reverse complement strand
CATCCCCCACTGATTATTAGCCTTCACCAATCGGGCGTTTACGGGCAGTTGATCTTCCACCTAACTTCTTTGCTCCAGGCGAATTTTGAGGTGGGAGTCTTACTGCCCACAAATAGCGGGGGAAAGTGAGGATTTTAATTATGTCTATTAAAACAAGATTTTTATTTTCTTATATCGCTGTTATTCTCGTTTCCATTACGCTTATATTAGTTACGGGATTTTTAATTGTTTTTTCGATAACTGGTGATTTAGAATCAGTGAAAAATTTCTACAAAAGTTCTTATATTCAAAAGCCACTGACGGCAGAAGAAGAAAATATTTTTCTTGAATTGAAATCGGAGGCTAAACAGAATCAATCGCAATTGTTAGATGAATCGTTCATGTCATCGATCGAAGAGGAGGATGTGAAAATAGTTGTAAGGAAAGGAGAAGCAATTTCATATGCTTCAAAAGTATTTGAAAGCGTAGCTTTAAAAGAAGCTCTTCCAAAGTTTGAAAAGACAAATATCAATAGTCGTGGAACAACGGAACTAAATGGTACATTTTATCGATATGTAAAATTTGATTTTTATTTTCCAGAGAATGAAGAAGGGAGTATATTTGTACTAAAAAAGCAAAGTTCGTTCGTAGATCTTACACAAAAATTATTTCCAATTTTGTTCGTATCGCTCTTACTTTTAGCCATTTTACTTATTGGACTATTAAGTTACTTCGTTTCAAGAAGTGTTATAAAACCAATTTTTGTATTGAAAGATGCGACTGAGAGAATTAAAGAAGGAAATTTAGATTTTCAAATTCCAGCTACATCGCATGATGAAATAGGACAGTTAAACCAAGGATTTGAGGAAATGAGGAAGAAGTTAAAAGGGTCGATTGAGATGCAAACGCAATATGAAGAAAATCGAAAAGAACTTATTTCAAACATCTCTCACGATTTAAAAACACCAATTACATCTATTATAGGCTATGTGGAAGGAATAAAAGATGGGATAGCAAATACGCCGGAAAAAATGGATAAATATTTAACAACCATTCATACGAAAGCAAAACATATGGACACACTCATTGATGAACTCTTTTTGTTTTCGAAGCTCGATTTGAACCGAGTTCCATTTCAGTTTGAAACGATAGAGTTAAATATGTTTATGCAAGATTTAATAGAAGAGATGCAGATGGATTTAAGTGAAGAAGGTATATCTGTATACTTACAATTACAGCATGTATCACCGCTATATGTAATAGCGGATCGTGAAAAAATAAAGAGAGTTATATCGAATTTAATTCATAATAGTGTGAAGTACATGGATAAAGGTGAGAAAAAAATTACCGTTACAGCATCAAGTAATGAAAACAAAGTTATCGTGAAGGTAAAGGATAATGGATCAGGAATAGAATCTGATACACTTCCATATATTTTTGAGCGTTTTTATCGTGCAGAGCAATCACGAAATTCTAGCACAGGTGGAAGTGGACTTGGTTTAGCGATAGCGAAGCAAATTGTTGAAGAACATGGTGGGAAAATTTGGGCAGAAAGTAAGCTTGGAGAAAGCACAAGTATTTTCTTCTCGCTGCAAAAAGTACAGGAATGTGGTGAATGAATTGAAGAGAGTTTTACTAATTGAAGATGAAGTAAGTATTGCAGAATTACAGCGAGATTATTTAGAAATTAATGATTTTCAAGTTGATGTAGAGCATTCTGGAGAAACAGGCTTACAAAGGGCCTTACAGGAAGATTATGACTTAATTATTTTAGATATTATGCTTCCGAAGATGAACGGATTTGAAATTTGTAAACAAATACGCGCTATAAAAGACATTCCTATTTTGCTTGTTTCAGCAAAGAAGGAAGATATAGATAAAATTCGCGGACTCGGATTAGGTGCAGATGATTATATAACGAAACCATTTAGTCCAAGTGAGTTAGTTGCAAGAGTAAAAGCACATATTTCTCGTTATGAAAGATTATCAGGAAATATGGTTAAGAAGCGTGATACATTATACATTCACGGGATTTCTATCGATCAGCGAGCGAGGAAAGTTTTTATAAATAATAAAGAAGTTGCGTTTACAACGAAGGAATTTGATTTATTAACATTTTTTGTAATGCATCCAAACCAAGTGTTAAATAAAGAACAGTTATTTGAACGTATTTGGGGATTAGACTCAGCTGGTGATTTAGCGACGGTTGTTGTTCATATTAGAAAGTTACGTGAAAAAATTGAAAGAGATCCTGCTCATCCGCAATATATTGAAACAGTGTGGGGAGCTGGTTATCGCTTTAATGTGTAGTGAACCTGTCAAATTGTTGATAGGTTTTTTTATTGAAAAAAATGAGATTAAAAATATATTATCTTTATTTTATCTTTTTTTAATAATTTATTTATAGGCAATTTATACCCGCTATTTATTATAAATATCATAGGAAACAATGAAGATATTAATCATAAATTTGGAGGGTATAAAGATGAAAAAAATGAAATTTTTAGTACCAGCAGTAATTGGATTTACAGTACTTGTAACAGGGTGCGCGCAAGGTGAAACGAAGGCGGAATCAAAACAAGAAACGAAGCAAGAGGCGAAAAAAGAGAAGAAAAAACAACAAGCACAAATTACGAAATTAGAGCCATTAAATGCGATGACATTGCAACTAACGTTTGCTAAACCGTTATCAGAAGAAGAAGTGAAATTAGAAAACTTAGATGCTATTAAGAAAAACTTCGTGTTTAGTAATGGCCTGGAAATTGTGAATGTACCGAGACTAAAAACAGGGGCAACGAGTACATATATCGTACCTGTAAAGGTGCAAAAACCAAGTGAAAAATATACGTTAAGTTATAAGGGTGGTAAAAAAGAAAAGTTTGAAGGAAGTTCGGAAAAGATTAATGTTCGCCAAGCGAAGCAAGTGACAAATGATACGTTTGAAATTGAATCATTTTTAGAAGATGGTGTGGTAGATTATGCAAATATTATTGAAGCGTATAAAGCAGGAAGAGGTAATCAAGCATTCCAATTAGATGAAGAAAATAAAGATAAAGATGGTAAACAATATCAAATCATTTCTTCACTTCGTGATAGAAAACTAACGATTACAGCAAGTTCAGGTGAGAAAATTGAAGTTGGATATGTTCCGTTTACACAAGCAGCAGATGGTAGACAAGCGCCTAAATTCCGCCTACCTGCAGGCCAAACGTTGAAGCCAGGAACAGAATACACAATTACGTCTGACTGGGCAACTGTTAAAAATCCGAAATTTACTGCTTCGTCTATCGCTCCGTTAGTCATTCAAAGTGCAGAAGCAATAGATAATAAGTCTATTCAAGTTACATTAGACAAAGATCCGAGTATGGAACTTTTTGCTGGTAGAAAAGTAGAATTACAAAGTGCAGACGGAAATAAAGTAGAAGCACAATATCGCTTCAGCTCTCGAAAAGGTACAGTAGGAATCTTCGACTTACAAAATGGTGCAACTCTGCAGCAAGGAATGAAGTATACAGTTGTGCCGATGGGAGGCTGGGCGACTGGGGAACAAGTTACATTTGTAGGGAAGTAAAATATGAAAAAAGTAGCAGGTTTAGTGCCTGCTACTTTTTTTGTGTAACGATTTATAAAATTTTTGAGTAGTAGAAGTAAATAAGGCGACTTCTTCTAAAAAAGGATAATGATTACTGCGCTCAAATGGCACAAATATAGAATTAGGCATGCCCTCATGCATTTCAATAGAATATTGAATCGGGCACTGCACATCATGTCTTCCGCAAATAATAAGCGTCTTTGTATGGATAGAAGGTAAGTACTTTCTTAAATCAAATAACGGATATTCATAAGAGAAAGCGTTCATCCGGCTAGCGGACATTGTTTTTTGGATTGGTTTACAAAAATAAGAGTTGTAGTTTTCAGGTTTATACAATGATAATTTGGTTCTCTTAGTAGATAATTCTTTTCGTTCTGCATTTGTAAGATGAGGGCTTTTCAAGTTTTCGATGAGTTCTTGCATATAATGAAACTGTGGATGTTCTGGATGATAAATACAATTAGATGTTTTCGTATAATCGCTCGCTGCAGCCCCGACCACAACTAATGATTGCAAGGAAGTTGGATATGTAATGGCATATAAAAGTCCAAGCATACCGCCTGTTGAATGACCAGCCAAATGCCATGTGGGAAATTGTAAAGATTCTCGTATCGCTTCTAAGTCGTGAATCGTTTCGATCATACGTAATTCATTTTCTGACCGGGCTTTTACAGAGTTACCAGCGTCTCGTAAATTAATAAGGAATACACGATGTGTAGAAGTAAAAACATCCGCAAAGTAATCACCAGTTTCATTAAATTGTGAATAATGATGTGTAATGCAAAGCGGTTCACCATTTCCTTTTGTAAAGAGTTCAAATGTGCCACGTTTCGTGTTAATTATTTGTTGTTTCCACATAATATCACTCCCTTGTCTTATAAAAGTTGGACCAGTCCATTAGTAACTGAAAATATATCAGCGATTATTCGATTATATCGACCACAACTCGAAATATATCAGCGATTATTCGATTATATCGACCGCAACTCAAAATATATCAGCGATTATTAAAATATATCGACTTACCGACAGAAACCGACAATAAATAAAAGGAGGCTGTTCAAAAAGCGAGCCTCCTTTCTGCTTAATACAAAGATTTTGTCATATTATTCCGAATAATTTCGAGAGATTTCGCTACAGTTAATGTGTTTTTTTCTTCGATTTCTGGTTTTCTAGGGATAGGTTGATACATGTTGTCTGGATCTTCCCATGTGAGGGGAAGTTCTGTTTCTGCTTGTCCTTTCCAAGCGTCAATCCATTCTGGAGGGAGATAACCTGAGATGTTTTGGATGTTGTTCATTTCGAGCCAAATGAGTGCCCAGGCTCTTGGGACGACGCGCCAGTGGTCGTAGCCACCGCCGCCGACGGCAATCCAGCGACCATTGCAATATTCATTAGCGATTTCACGAGCGAGTTTCGGTATTTCACGATAAATGTTCATCGTTGCGCAAAGGTGTGTGAGTGGATCGTAATAATGAGCGTCAGCACCATTTTGCGTTAAAATAATATCCGGTTTAAAGTACTCTGCAACTTCTTTTACAACAGTTCGATATGAATCTAAAAATGATTCGTCTTCTGTAAAAGCATCGAGTGGAACGTTAAAAGAATAACTATATCCATTTCCTTGTCCACGTTCATTTACTGCGCCAGTTCCAGGGAATAAATAACGCCCAGTTTCATGTAATGAAATGGTGCACACGTTAGGATCGTCATAAAAAGACCATTGTACCCCGTCACCGTGATGAGCATCTGTATCAATATATAAAACGCGTAAACCGTATTTCTTCTGAATATATTTCATTGCGATAGAGCTATCGTTATAAATACAAAAGCCAGATGCTTTACCACGAAAGCCATGATGTAAGCCGCCGCCTAAATTGAGGGCGTGCTTTACTTTCCCGGAAAGAACAGCATCTACAGCTGTTAACGTACCGCCAACGAGTAATGCACTTGCTTCATGCATATTTGGAAACATCGGTGTATCTTCTGTTCCGAGCCCATATGTCATCGCAATTGATTTTTCTAACTTTCCTTCTCCAGCAAGTTTTACCGCATTTATGTACTCCTCTGTATGAATGAAGGCAATTTCCTCATCCGTAGCCATTCTTGGCGAGATGACTTGAGAAGGGGAGATAAAACCACTCTTTTGTAATAAATCATACGTAAGTGTGACGCGTAGTTGGTTAAAAGGATGATCAGGGCTAAAAGAATAGCCCCGAAAATCGTCTGAATAAATGAAGGCGCTGCTCATGCTTGCATCCCCATTATGTTTGGCCATAATACGCGGTAGCCCTCTGCTTCAAGTGCATCAATCACTTTTAGAGGATTCATCGTTTGAATGCGGAAAACAAGTACTTTATCATTCTCGTCTTTTGCTGGATAGACGAGAACGCTCACAATATTAATTTGTAAATTGCTAAAAATAGCAACTACTTTTCCGAGAATACCAGGTTCATTCTTCACTTGAATTTCAATTTGTGAACTAGGCTGATGTGCTCCTGTTAATTTCACTAATGTGTGCAGTACTGTAGATTCGGAAATAATGCCTACTAGCTTTCCGGCCTTTGTAACAGGGAGGCAGCCAATTTTATTTTCAAAAAATAAAGTAGCAATTTCCTCAACGAAATCAAGAGGATGGCAAGTCATGACAGGGTGTTTCATAATAAGTTCGAGCGGTTGCTGTAGCATATCGAGTGAAACTTGTTCATCAAGAATTGATGGACTTGCATCTCTTACATCCCGGTCAGAAATAATGCCTACTACGTGATTATTTTGATCGACAATTGGAATGTGCCGAATACCTTTCGTACGTATTGTTCGGATTGCTGTTTCGATTGTGTCATCTGGATGCAATGTTACTACATTTTGATTCATAATTTCTTCTACAATCATTCCAGTTGCCCCCTTTATTAATACATAAAACGATTGTGAAAACGTAGACGATCGAATGCTTGAATGGAATCCGTATCAACGCGTTTACCGATGCGAACCATTAAACAGTTAGCGGGGTGTGAACAAATTTCAGGATCGTCTGTAGCCATCCATTGTAAACCACCGGCATTCATCATTTTTTCCATTACTTTTCGGTATTCCCAAACATTTAAGCCTGTTTGTTTTAAATCCCAGTGCCAATAATATTCAGTCGTTAATATAATATAATCTTCCATATGATTGTCCATCATTGAAACTTCTAATAAGTTTTTTCCGACAGAGCAACCGCGAAAGGCTGGGACAACTTCAATCGCCCCGAGTTCAATTAAATTTTCAATCTTTCCTTCTGACCATCGCTCGAGCGGATCAGGATATAAGTATGTAACATATCCAACGATCGTGTGGTCATGTCTAGCAATAATGAGACGAGCTTCTGGCAATTTAGAAATTTCGACAATTGCTTTATATTGCTGCTCGGCAGGACGAAACGCAATTAAGTCTGGATGAAATTCATACATTTCAAGATTATGTGTAGAGACAGGACCTTCAATAATTAAAGTACCTTTCGCTGTTTTTAAGTTTCTGGCATTATATATTTTTTTATGAATCAATTTATTGCTCACCACCTTGAGGGTTTGTGAATCTATTAATATCGTACTTTATAATATATGCGATGTGAATCGAATTTTGTCATTAAAAATTTGTCTAAAAATCAACAAATATACTGAAAATTTTAAATAATATCATTATAATAGATAATAGAATACATAGGAGGGGGATGTAAAGTATGAAAGTGGAAACGCTTCCTGTCATTAAAGGAGAAAATAATTTGCCGAATTATGAAGAGGCATACGCGAATTTTAACTGGGAAGAGGTTAATAAAAATTTTACTTGGAATGAAACTGGCCGAGTAAATATGGCGTATGAGGCAATTGATAAGCATGCGAAATCCGATCGAAAGAATAAAGTAGCACTTTATTATCAAGATGGATCGCGAAAAGAGAAATATACGTTTAAGGAAATGAAGGATTTTTCTAATAAAGCAGGAAATGTCCTGAAAAACTATGGCGATGTTGAGAAAGGCGATCGCGTTTTTATTTTTATGCCGCGTTCCCCAGAATTATATTTCGCACTTCTAGGTGCAGTGAAATTAGGGGCAATTGTTGGACCATTATTTGAAGCATTTATGGAAGGCGCAGTTCGCGATCGTTTAGAAGATAGCGAAGCAAAGGTGTTAATTACAACTCCTGAATTGTTAGAGCGCATACCATTAAATGATTTACCTGCTTTAAAAACGGTCTTCCTTGTTGGAGAAAATGCAGAAGAAGGCGGTAAAACTGTAGCGTTCAATCCTTTATTTGAACAAGCTTCAAAAGAATTACATATCGAATGGTTAGGCCGTGAAGACGGTTTAATTCTTCATTACACATCGGGTTCTACTGGTAAGCCAAAAGGCGTCCTTCATGCTCAAAACGCTATGGTGCAGCACTATCAAACAGCGAAATGGGTATTAGACTTAAAAGAAGATGATGTATATTGGTGTACAGCGGATCCTGGCTGGGTAACTGGAACAGCTTACGGTATTTTTGCACCGTGGTTAGTGGGGGCATCAAATGTTATTTTAGGTGGACGCTTTAGTCCAGAAGCGTGGTATGAAGCGTTACAAGATTACGGTGTAACAGTTTGGTATAGCGCACCAACAGCGTTCCGTATGTTAATGGGAGCTGGACAAGACGCAATTAAAAAATATGATTTATCACAAGTGCGTCACGTATTAAGTGTTGGTGAGCCATTAAATCCAGAAGTAATTCGCTGGGGTATGAGCGCATTTGGACTTCGTATTCATGATACGTGGTGGATGACAGAAACAGGTGGACAAGTTATTTGTAACTATCCTTGTATGGAAATCCGTCCAGGTTCAATGGGGAAACCAATTCCAGGTGTGAAAGCAGCGATTGTTGATAATGAAGGAAATGAAGTGCCTCCATACACAATGGGGAATTTAGCGATTGGTAAAGGTTGGCCAGCTATGATGCGTGGAATCTGGAATAACCCACAAAAATATGATTCTTACTTCATGCCGGGAGATTGGTACGTATCAGGAGACTCTGCCTATATGGACGAAGATGGATACTTCTGGTTCCAAGGACGTATTGATGATGTAATTATGACGTCAGGTGAGCGCGTTGGTCCGTTTGAAGTAGAAAGTAAATTAATCGAGCATGCTGCTGTAGCAGAAGCTGGTGTAATTGGTATTCCTGATCCAGTACGCGGGGAAATCATTAAAGCATTTATCGCGCTTCGCGTGGGATACGAACCATCTGATGAATTAAAAGAAGAGATTCGTCAATTTGTAAAGAAAGGTCTAGCAGCTCATGCGGCGCCAAGACAAATTGAATTTAGAGATAAATTACCGAAAACGAGAAGTGGTAAAATTATGCGCCGCGTATTAAAAGCGTGGGAATTAAACTTACCAACAGGCGATTTATCGACGATGGAAGATTAAGAGAGAAAGGTCTGAACGAAATGACGTTCAGACCTTTCTTTTTTTATGGTATCATAAACTTATATATATAAGTTAAAGGGGATAGTATGATGAAAACAGAAAAAGAAAAGATGATACAAGGAGAAATGTACATACCAGCTGATCCGGTTTTAGTACAAGAGAGGGAGCAAGCTCGTATATTAACAAGAAAGTTAAATGAAACATCAGAAGTAAAATTAGAAGAACGTAGTGCAATCGTAAAAGAATTATTCGGAACGACTGGAGATAACATTCATCTTGAATCTTCTTTTAGATGTGATTACGGTTATAATATTCACGTTAGTGAAAACTTTTACGCAAACTTTGATTGCACTATTTTAGACGTATGCCCAGTTACAATCGGAGTGAATTGTATGTTAGCTCCAGGAGTTCACATTTATACAGCAACGCACCCACTTGATCCGGTGGAGCGCATAAGCGGATCAGAGTACGGAAAACCAGTTACAATTGGCGATAACGTATGGATTGGCGGAAGAGCGATTATTAATCCGGGGGTAACAATTGGACATAATGCAGTCATTGCATCTGGAGCTGTTGTAACGAAAGATGTACCAGATAATGTAGTAGTTGGCGGGAATCCTGCGAAAATTATTAAAAAAATAAAATAATATTTGAACGAAGTGCCTTCCTCGTCTGTATACATTTATGAAAGAATAGATGAGGGAGGCTTTTTATATGTCTAATAAATTGATGCTTACTTTTGCTTTAGTCGGAATTATAGTTGTGTTTTCTTGTGGTCTGTTATTACCGATGCCGATTGGATTTAAAGTTTCAATGATTACAGCTGGAGTTATGATGATTGTTATGTTTTCAATCATTATTCCGTTTGATAGAAAATATATAGTGCGGAAAAAAGGATATAAAATTGATTTTACAAAAACAAAAGTGTATTTTCGCTGGAATGTATTTGATACTATCTCGGCCAGTCTTGCAGTGTATGCATGCATATGTGTGCAAGCATTAAACATTTTAGTTTCAACCGGCCATACAATTCAAAACCCATATGTTCAATTTTTTACGAATCAATCACAAGTGTGGATTATTGTCGCAAGTGTATATTTAATTTCCCGAATTTCATTAACGTTAAAAGGAATAAAGGAGATCAAAAATCATGGCGCAGATTGGGATTGAGGAGGAGCTCATGCTTGCGTATCAAAATGGAGATAAGCAAGCGGGAGAAAAACTATATGTTTTAATCAAGCCAGCGCTATATACATTTTTGTATCGATTTAATCGTGATGAACAACTGAGTATAGATCTCGTTCAAGATACATTTTTGACGTTAGAACGAAAGAAACATATGTATGAAATCGAAAAAGGAAAAATAAAAACGTATTTATTTCAAATCGGTTATCGTCTTATGATTAATAAATTAAATAGAAGAAAAAAGTGGCGTTCGCTCTTACCGTTTTTAGTACCGATTCAAGAAAAGGAATTTTCCCATGAAGACCGTCTTACAGTAAGAGAAGCAATTTTGAAAGTTCCTGAAGAGCAAAGAGCTGTTCTCATTCTTTCTTATTATCATGATATGCAGCAAAAAGAGATTGCAGATGTATTAAATATTCCTATTGGAACAGTGAAGTCGAGACTCCATAATGGGATAAAGAAATTGAAACAATTGCTGGAGGTGGATGAAATTGAGCGAAAATCCCTTTAAGAATGAATATAAATTAAAGCAGCATTTAGATAGTGACCATGTAGAAATACCGGATTTTCCGAAAACGGTAAGTCGCTTCGATCGATTACTTGGATTTCTTGCTTCTCCAGCGAAAGATCCTGTGGAGGCGACGATTGGGAATGATTTATCGGTTGTGTTTCATGTATCGTTATTAGTTGGTGTGCCAGTTCTTTCTCTTATTACGATACTCCTTGCGACGTTGTAAAGGATTGGGAAGGAGAGAAACCCTACCTCTATTTGACACGCCTATATAAATGATGGTATAAAGAAAAGTATATGAATAATTGAGCGTGGAAAGGGAGAAGTAGTGATCATTTCCCTGTTTTAGAGAGCTGATGGTCGGTGAAAATCAGCACATAGATGATCGCGAATTACGCCCCTAGAGCATCTTTTTTCGATTGAGTTATATTCAAAAGGGAAAAGACGGTGCTAAGCCGTTATGTAAATAAGGTGGTAGGCTTTTTTGTCTGCAACTAGGGTGGTAACGCGATGATCAAAATCGTCCCTTATTTGAAGGGGCGATTTTTTTATGTTTTCAACCTTCACGCCAGTAATGAACTTAAAGGAGAGTATGTAGGATATGGGTATTTTACAAGATCTTGAATTTCGCGGGCTAATTAATCAGCAAACAGATGCTGAGGGATTAGAGCAATTATTAGAAAAAGAAAGCGTTAAATTATACTGTGGTTTCGACCCGACAGCGGATAGCTTACATATTGGTCATATGTTACCAGTATTAATGTTACGTCGTTTCCAATTAGCTGGTCACCAACCAATCGCACTTGTTGGTGGTGGTACTGGTATGATCGGTGACCCAAGTGGTAAAAAAGCAGAGCGTACATTAAATACGAAAGATACAGTTGCTTACTACACGGAAAGCATTAAAAACCAACTTTCAAACTTCTTAGAGTTTGAAAATGTGGACAACCCAGCAACGATGGCTAACAACTATGACTGGCTTGGTAACTTAGATGTAATTACATTCTTACGCGATATCGGTAAAAACTTCGGTTTAAACTATATGTTAGCAAAAGATACAGTAGCATCTCGTTTAGAAACTGGTATTTCATTTACTGAGTTTAGTTACATGATTTTACAATCATACGACTTCTTAAACTTATACCAACAACACAATTGCCGTCTTCAAATCGGTGGTAGTGATCAATGGGGTAACATTACAGCTGGTCTTGAATTAATCCGTAAATCAGAAGAAGATGCGAAAGCATTCGGTTTAACAATTCCACTAGTTACAAAATCTGACGGTACGAAGTTTGGTAAAACAGAGGGCGGCGCAATTTGGTTAGACCCAGAGAAAACAACTCCTTACGAGTTCTACCAATTCTGGATCAATACAGATGACCGTGATGTAGTTAAATACTTAAAATACTTCACATTCTTATCTCATGAAGAAATTCTTGAGCTTGAGAAGCAAGTAACTGAAGCACCAGAAAAACGTGCAGGACAAAAATCATTAGGATCTGAAATGACAAAACTTGTTCACGGCGAAGAAGCGTTAGAGCAAGCAATTAAAATTTCAGCTGCATTATTCAGTGGTTCTGTAGCAGAACTTACTGCAAGCGAAATCGAGCAAGGATTCAAAGATGTACCATCTGTAGAACGTACTGCAGAAGATACAGTATTAATCGACTTACTTGTAGAAAGCAAAATTTCACCATCTAAACGTCAAGCACGTGAAGATGTAACGAACGGTGCAATCTACGTAAACGGTGAGCGTACACAAGCGTTAGACTACGTTGTAACAGAAAACGACCGCATCGAAGGTAAATTCACAATCATTCGCCGCGGTAAGAAGAAATATTTCTTAATCCGTTACTAATCAGAAACGAATATAAAACAAATAGTACCCCGAATTGCAGGCTGAAAAGTTTATGATTCGGGGTTTTTATGTATGAATTTAGATTACTTTAGGAGTCCTTTTAAATAGAATATGAAGAATTAATATGAGCATATAAAGTAAGCTAATTAGCATAACAACAAATGCTGTTGGATAAAATTTTGCCGCATATATAAAGAAATCGATTTGATAAATATCTTGGTAATTTGAAACGGTGCCTTTAAAGTAATTCGTAAACTTAGCACTATATTTCCATTCATCAGGATAATCTATCAAATTACTCCCTTGATACCAACTCATAAGTGCGGAAGTAATAAACAGCATAAATGCACTGCCTAACTGAACCATTTGGTTTATTGTCAAAACGAATCAACCTCCTATTTTATGGTTATTATAACGTGCATTCGTATTCCTGTAACCTTTTTGTTGTAATCTCCTTTTCGAGTTCATACGGAAATCACATGTAAGCGGTATGATAAACGTATAACAAATAGAAAGGAGTGGTAAAACAAAATGTCACTAGAAGCGCTCATTATTTTTTCTTTGCTAAATGCAGGACAGCTTGCAGAGAACACGAAGGTTGATATACATAAAGAGCAGAAAGATGCTTATGTATATGTTCAAAAAGAGGAAAATAAATAACTTTATTTTATATATAAAAATGAAGGCTGTTTGAAGTAACTGTTTAGTTGCTTTAAACAGTCTTTTTTAGCTAGAAAGAATAAATCTGTCTAAGGATGTCGTCGATAAATCAAAGAGAAAATGTCGTTATTATATGCGTAGTTTTAACTGTAATTATTAGATGTAAATTAAAAAAGTCTTTTTTAAAAAATAAAGGGGGTGTGAAATGTCTACGAAAATCTATAAATTATTACATAATAAAAGCCACAACTCATATGAGTGTGACTTAAATGTTTTTATTCAGCTTCAGCCTCGAAGCGTAAAGTGATTAAAACTCAAATGAAACCATAAGATATCTAGCATGATTTATTTTCCTAGATTTGAAATTGTTATATCAATTTTGTTTCTTTTTGCAGTGTTTAAAGCGTTGCTTAGTAAATCTAAAAAAATTGTACCTGTTGGAGTAGCATGATAATTGGCTAAACTAGTTATTTTATTAGGGATTTTATTTCCCCAAGGTGGCTGTTTTTCCATGTGCTCAATATCCCAAATGACTTCTGCAGGAGGTAATTCACTTAAAATTTTTCTTATCTCTTCTACATTTTGAAGTGCTTCTTCTGTGTCCTCCCAACGTAACTTGTCGAAATATAAATTCTTCATTAATAGTGGGTACTTAGTGCCCCAACCTTCAGACTCTGTATGATATGACATGGTTGAAAAAAAGCTATGTAAAAAATCAGGGTGTCCTGTTTCATAGAAAAATATATCTACTTTAAATCCTACTGCCATTAATATCAATCCTCTCGTTTAAATATTACCTCGGGTGTTTCTTTAGACTTTTCTCTTATTTTTCTTACGATATCAAATAAAGCCTCTTCAGGAACAGTTTGTCCTCGTATATCAATGATGACAGTTTGCTTTGTACCTATAGGTAAATTATCAACCCTATCATTAACTTGTTTAACAATAACTCTAACTAGGTTACTTCTTTTTGATGAAGTAGACAAGTCATAATTTTTCACTTCCAAGCTGTGACCCTTTGTGTAAAAATCAGGTCTTGTACTACCTTTTGTAACTTTTGAAACTTCTTCTCTATCTTTAAAAGCAACTTGGTCGTCATAATTAGGATACTCCGTACCTACGTCAAGTTCTGATTGTCTCCAAGATGGTCTAGCAAACATAAGATAACCGCTTAAATAATTACCCCAATTTCCTGATGGTGGAAGTGTGCTTACTATTGCTTCACCAGTGAGACCAACACCTGCAAAAGCAGGTTGTAAACGTGGTGGAAAAGCTTCAGTTACTTTGTACATGTTTGCTCCTCTAGCAAGTTTAGAAGCCTTATCAAGACCTTTCCCACCAAGTAACCCTAGACCGACTGATGTTACTAAATAAGAACCCCATCGGAATCCACTTTCGACATCACCATGCCAAACGTCATTCATAAAAGAATCTGAGAAAGCGTTCCACATAGCAGGAAGAGTCTCATCATAATTGACAACAGCATCCCACATGTCTGACCATGTTTCACCGTCACCTAACGCTTTAAATCCTTCCCAAGCATCTCCAACACCTTTTCCTGCACCATCATAAAGACCATCCCAAGCTTTCTCTAAATCAGATTTTGGTTTGCCACACATTGCACCTTCTTCAATTGAATTATCAGCCTGACGATTCCTATCTTCTGCAATCGCTTGAATTGAAGTCGCCCACTCCATATTTAATCCTTGTGTACTAAATGTACCACTTGCTGGACTAAAACCTTTCCCACTTTGGACTTCAGCAAGACCCGTCGCAATGCTAGCGGCTAATTGAATTGCTGTATTATAGTTATTACTAGATGTTTGGTTGAACTGATACAAATGATCTAACTTTTCTTGAAGTTTGCGCCTCATGGCAATAAAAAGATTTACCATAGCGTCCATGCCCGAAATCGGCATAGTTTGATGGAGTGCTTCTGTACTTGCTATCATTCGGTCAATTTCTCGAATTTGTTCTAATATTTCTTGTTCAATAACATCTGTTGAAGCTACCTGTGATTGAAATTGACTTGGAAAGGCATCGTTCTGACGAATTAATTCCTCACATAAGTAAATGATTCCTTGTGCTAAAGGGCGAAAGGTTTCTGCGAAAAATGCTTTTGCACTATCGTAAGTTTGCCCTTGTAGAACGGTATCACTTGTAAAAGCATCAATCGACTGAATAGCTTGTTCCATACCTTGAATAGTAGCGGTACAGAAAGCATTCATACTTTGTGTTTGAGCCTGTACTTCTCCCAGATACATATTTAAAGACATGAACTTTCCCTCCCCTTTACAAGGAAATAATACCAATTTAAGGGAAGGGTTGTAAATGGAATATTCTCATAAATTCATGATCAAAGAGGTACTTGTTCATTAAGTTCTTTAAGCTCATTCGGATGCTCGGGTGATGCAGGGGTTTTTAAGGTTGAATGTAAATAGAAAAGGGGAAGGTATAGTTTATGTACAAAAGAATACGTTGTAAAAATAATATTAACAAAAGGAGAGTATAGGAAAGAAAAATGAGTTATGGGATAGAGCGTAGTATGTTTCCGGTGTTAGAAGAAGAGGGGGATTTTTATTAACTATAGACTTGCAGTTCTTTTTATTTTGTTACATTGTCCCGTTTCTATACATATACCGGCTATATTCAATAAAAAAAGCCCAGGCCCCTTGATAAACAAGGTTCCTAAGGCTTTTAATAATACTCTTTTCAGAGTACCGAGATTAACGAGAGTAGTACTCTACGATTAATGCTTCGTTGATTTCAGCTGCTAACTCAGAACGCTCAGCGTGACGAGTGTAAGTAGCTTCTAACTTATCAGCATCGAAAGTTAAATATTCTGGTACGAAGTTGTTAACTTCGATCGCTTCTTTAACAACAACAAGGCTGTTAGATTTTTCGCGAACGCCGATAGTTTGACCAGGTTTAACGCGGTAAGATGGGATATCTACGCGAGCTCCATCAACCGTGATGTGACGGTGGTTTACTAATTGGCGAGCTGCACGACGAGTGCGAGCTAAGCCCATGCGGTAAACTAGGTTGTCAAGACGAGCTTCAAGAAGGATCATGAAGTTTTCGCCGTGCTTACCAGGCATTTTACCTGCTTGGTCAAATGTGCGACGGAATTGACGCTCAGTCATGCCGTACATGTGACGAAGTTTTTGTTTCTCTTGTAATTGTAAACCGTATTCTGAAAGTTTCTTACGTTGGTTAGGACCGTGAGGACCTGGTGCGTAAGGGCGTTTTTCCAATTCTTTTCCTGTGCCGCTTAGAGAGATTCCAAGACGACGAGACAGTTTCCATGCTGGACCTGTATAACGAGCCATAGTTGACTCCTCCTTCAAAAATGTTTTTATTTTCGTAAAATAAAAACAGACGTAATCGATATTTACGGGTATTTTGTTTTCATGTACCTTCGCTCCAGCAGCAGGGAGTTACGAGATACACCTCCGCAGAGGAACAAAATACAAACGATAAACTCACATTACAAGGCTGCCTTTTTATTTTACACAAACGCTATTATATCTTTTACCTACAGTTTCGTCAAGCGACTCCCTTTTTGTTTTATGCAGATAAATTTTGGAAATTAACAAGAAGGAATTTAAAACAATATGAAAGAAGAGATAGAAACAGAAGTAAAACGCTTACATAAAATGTAGTAAAAACGTTCATCAGATTTTTCTTGGTGGATATGTGGCAATAAAGACATAAGGGGGATGTTTTTATGAAAAAAAAACATATGGAGACAGCATTAATTCATCACGGATATGAATCAAATGAAAATAAAGGGAGTTTAACGCCACCTTTATTTCAAACTTCTACATTTACGTTTGAGACAGCACAGCAAGGAGAAGCGAGTTTTGCGGGAGAAGATCCATCTTATATTTATTCAAGGCTTGGGAATCCAACTGTGAAATTATTTGAAGAACGTATGGCTGTTTTAGAAGGTGGAGAGGAAGCGCTGGCGTTTGGTTCAGGTATGGCAGCCATTTCAGCAACGTTAATCGGTTTTCTAAAGGCTGGAGATCATATTATTTGTTCAAATGGATTATATGGATGTACGTACGGTTTTTTAGAAGTATTAGAAGAAAAATTTATGATTACTCATTCGTTTTGTGATATGGAGACAGAGACGGATATTGAAAATAAAATTCGTCCAAATACAAAGCTCATTTTCGTTGAAACACCGATTAATCCAACGATGAAATTAATTGATTTAGAAAAGGTGATCGGGGTAGCGAAGCGCAATGACTTACTTGTTATTGTCGATAATACGTTTTGTTCACCTTATTTACAAAGACCTCTTGAGCTCGGTTGTGACGCCGTCGTTCACAGTGCGACAAAATATATTGGTGGTCACGGGGATGTTGTAGCGGGTGTAACAATTTGTAGAACGAAAGCGTTAGCTGACAAAATCCGTCCGATGCGAAAAGATATCGGCGGTATTATGGCGCCGTTTGACGCGTGGTTATTGTTACGCGGATTAAAAACATTAGCAGTAAGAATGGATCGTCATTGTGATAATGCAGAAAAAATTGTATCGTTTTTGAAAAATCATGAAGCGGTAGAAGGTGTTTGGTATCCGGAAGGGGAATTAGCATCTCGGCAAATGAAACGAGGCGGGGGCGTTATTTCTTTTTCAATTAAAGGCGGGAAAGAGGAAACACAGTCGTTTATCAATGACCTCCATTTTATTACAATTGCCGTAAGTTTAGGTGATACAGAAACGTTAATTCAGCATCCAGCGACGATGACACATGCAGCTATTCCGGCTGAACTAAGAAAAGAAATGGGTATTTTCGATAATTTAATACGCCTATCTGTCGGCTTAGAATCATGGGAAGATATCGTTTCTGATTTAGAACAGGCACTAAAGAAGATATCAACGGTTAGCAATCAATAAAAAAGAGTGAGCTATCGGTTTCGTACGTTACGTACTTAATCGATAACTCACTCTTTTCTTTATTAAATATGTTTTAGGAGTGTTTCCACAAACTTTTCTAAATAATGCTGATCTACTTCATCGAAACGATTTTTTTCAGGACTATCAATATCAAGTACACCAATGATAGTTCCTTCTTTCAGAATCGGTACAACGATTTCAGAATTAGAGGCACTATCGCAAGCGATATGTCCTGGGAATTGGTGAACATCTGCTACAAGTTGCGTTGTTTTTGTTTCAGCTGCAACGCCGCAAACACCGCGTCCGAAAGGAATACGCACGCAAGCTGGCATTCCTTGGAATGGTCCAAGAACAAGCTGATTTCCTTCTGTTACATAAAAGCCAACCCAATTAACGCGATCTAAAAATTGATTTAATAGTGCGGACGCATTTGATAAGTTTGCGACTACGTTCGGTTCGCCAGTTAATAATGCATCTAGTTGTTTAATTACTGTCTCATATTGCTTTTCACGAGATCCTGCATAACTTTCTTTTGTAAACATGGAAACAACTCCCTTTTTATCGAGATATGTAAAATGGTAGCAAAATACGATGTATTTCACATGACTTTGTCGATAGAAAATTAAAGGAATTTGTCTTAAAAGTCAAGAAATTTAAACTATAGCTGTTCATTGAGAGGAAGTGAGCGCATGAAGCAGACGAAACAAAAGGTAATTGATGCGGCAATATCGTTGTTTAATACGAAAGGGTATGACGGGACATCGGTGCGGGACATTGCAAAGCGAGCGGATGTGAATGTAGCGAATATTTCATATTATTTTGCTGGAAAGCAAGGGTTATTAGAACAGCTTATTACTGATTTTTTAGAAGGATATATTCATGTAATTGAAACGTCATTTGAACAGAGAGAATATTTATCGGCTAAAGATGTGATGGTGCAAATGGTGCGCGGGATTTTACGATATCAATTTGATAATAGAGAACTGACACGTTTTTTTTATAGAGAGCTTTCGCTTGATACGACATTAATTCGTGAAGTGATGACCGTTTATTTTTCTAGAGAAAGATATTATATAGAGCAAATCATTAAACAAGGACAAATGAAGCAAGAATTTAAAAAGGTATCTTTTACAATGTTTATGACGCAATTAAAAGGCATGATAAATATGCCGTTTTTATATCCACAATATATATCAGAGGTGCTACACTCATTTCCATCCGAGACGTTTTTCTTAGAAATGTATACGAAGGAAATTGAGCAATGGATGGAACGAACATTATATAAAGCGAGTATGTATTATGAACTGCCAAGAGCTGTTCATATGTGAAAAACCCCCACCTAACGAATTGAGGTGGGGATTTTTATATGTTGTTTTCTTTGCTATAAATTGTTGCATACTAGCGCAATAATTGTTAATGAGGCGCCGGCAATTTCTATGTTATCGACAGTATAACCTTGAAACATAGAACCGATAAGTGTAAGTACAGGAACTAAATTCATAAATAATATGCCGTTATATAGTTGAAACATCTTATGCAGAACCGATGCTTGCAATGGTAAAAGCTGGCCTTGGTATTACTTTAATTCCGGAAATGGTGGTAGAGCAAGCGGTAAGGCAAGGAAATGTCACTTGTGCGCAAAAATTATTTCGCATCTCATATGAAAGAGTGCCTGTTATTACAATCATTTGAGGATAGGTAGTTAAGTAAGCGGAATATTAAGAAAGATTACATTTACATTTAAAGAAACATGAAATTTTAAAAAAAACTAGGTCAAAAACACGTCATTACATGGTATGATTAGAACATTGTTAGTTGTTAAATATAGGGGAATTCCCTTTTTATACATAATGCCTTCCATTTCATAAACGGAACGGACAAAAAAAGAGATATAACTTAGGAGGCTTTTTTGCATGGATTCTATCCTGACGATCGTTATCATTGTAGTAAGCTCTATTCTAGTGCTGCTCATGATAGAGCTTGTGATAAGAAATCGTTCATATAAAGATATTGAAGCACTGGAGCAGTGGAAACAAGAGATAAAAGATAAACCTGTGGCAGATGAACTAAAGCGGGTAAAAGATTTAAATATGACAGGTCAAACAGAAGAACTGTTTGGTAAATGGCGTGAAGAGTGGGATGAAATTGTATCAACAACTCTTCCGAAAGCTGAAAAAGATTTAGGGCAAGCGCGAAAATTCGCCTCGCAATTCTCCTTCCGCAAAGCAAAGCATGCGATGAAAGAATCCATAAGTGGTTTAGATGACGCTGATAATCGTATTACGGACATTTTAAATGAATTACAGCAACTGTTAGAAAGCCATGAGAAAAACAGCTCGGAAATTGAAGGGTTACGTGATACATATCGTAGTATGAAAAAGAGCGTTCTTGCTCATCGACACATGTATGGAGCAGCTGAGCAAAAAATTGAAGAGATGTTAGATGTTGAATCCGAGAAGTTCAAAACTTTTGAAGAGGCAACTGATAATGGTGATTATTTAAAAGCGAGAGAAATTGTTATTAGTTTAGAAGAAGGTTTAGCAAGTTTAGAAATCGTTATTCATCAAATTCCAGATTTATTGGTAGAGTGTCAAGCGACATTACCAGTTCAGCTGGAAGATTTATTACAAGGCCATGATGATATGATAAGACAAGGCTATGTATTAGAGTATTTGGAAATTCCTAAAGAAGTCCGCGATATGACGACACAACTACAAACATGTTTAATGGATATACAGGAGCTTTATATAACGGAAGCAGCAGAAAAAGTAGAGGACTTAAAAACTCGTTTAGACAGTTTTTATGATCAACTTGAACAAGAAGTGCATGCGAAACACTATGTGGAGCAAAAAACACTGTCTGTTTATGAAGATTTAGAAGAAATTCGTACAGAAACAATTGAAACGAAAATAGAAACACAACTTGTGAAACAAAGTTATCAATTACAAGACAAAGACATTGAGTCACAAAAAGTAATTGAAAAGCAAATGCATATTTTAATGAAACGTTTTGAAGTGTTGCAAATCCGTGTTGCTGAACAAGATATTGCATTCTCTATTATTCGTGAGGAACTAGAAGAGGTTTATGAGCAATGTGAAACTTTAAAAGTACTTCATGCAGAATATAAAGAAATGCTGCAAACGATGCGCAAAGAGGAATTTGAAGCACGTGAGAAGTTACAAGAAATGCGAAATACAATTTTTGAGACGAAACGTTTTATGCAAAAGTCGAATTTACCAGGTCTTCCAGAGAGTATTATGGAAGATTTACAAAAAGGGCAAATGGCGATGCAAGCTGTGTATGAGCAATTAGAAGTAAAGCCGTTAAATATGAATACTGTAAATAGCAGTTTAGAAGAAGCATACACAGTTGTGAATGGTGTATCTGAAATGACGGAAGAATTAATTGGACAAGCGTATTTAGTTGAAAAACTAATTCAATACGGTAACCGGTACCGCAGTCATGATGAGAATCTTGCAGAAAGCTTAAATTATGCGGAGAAATTATTCCGTGAATATCAATACGATGCAGCTTTAGAACAAGCGGCTTCTATATTAGAGCAACTTGAACCTGGCGTTGTTCAAAAAATAGCTGAATATGTAGACAATGAGCAAACCCTTTAATAAAGGGTTTGTTTTTTTGTGTAATTTTGAAGTCGATGTTGCTATAATGAATAGCGGAATACAGTAAGGTCGTTCGTTTCAAAATAAAGTGAAACCGTAAGTGATGGGGTTTCATCCACCACTAATTATTAATCTTCACCACTCAGTATGCCTGCAAATGGCGGGGGGAAATGTACACTTTTATATAAAAACGGAACCTTTGAGTAGTCTTAGCGTAATTACACGTATTTGTGATATGATTATATGATGTGATAGCGTTGAAAGGGGAAGAACGATGATCTATTTTGATAATAGTGCGACGACGAAGCCATATCCAGAAGCTCTTCAATCGTACGTAACGGTTGCAGGGAAATATTTTGGTAATCCTTCTTCTATTCACTCGCTTGGAGGAGAGGCAGAGCGTCTATTAACACAATCGAGAACGATTGCGGCACAGCTCCTTCACGTTAAACCTTCTGAAATTATTTTCACATCAGGTGGAACGGAAGGGAATAACCTTGCGATTAAAGGGATAGCGATGAGGAATCGTTCGCGCGGTAAACATATCATTACAACAAATATTGAACACGCGTCTGTGTTTGAGGCATATAAACAATTAGAAGATCTCGGTTTTGATGTAACATATTTACCGGTTAACGAGCACGGTGTTGTATCGGTAGAAGATGTAAAACGAGTGCTTCGTGAAGATACGATTCTTGTGTCAATTATTCACGTGAACAACGAGACTGGAGCGATTCAGCCCGTTGCTGAAATTGGAACATTATTATCGAACCATCCGAAAATAAGATTCCACGTGGACCATGTACAAGGGATAGGAAAAGTACCACTTGATTTATACGCTTCTCATATTGACCTTTGTTCAATATCTGGACATAAATTTCATAGCGTAAAGGGGACAGGTCTTCTTTACATACGTGATGGTGTAAGATTAGATCCAATCTTATCAGGTGGTCAACAAGAGCTCAAGTATCGTTCAGGTACAGAAAATTTACCTGGTATTGTAGCGATGGTGAAAGCACTTCGTATGACGATGGAACAAGTGAAAGAAAAGGTAGTTCATTTGCAAAATTTACAAACAGAGCTGGTCCGTTTCTTTAAAGAGATGGAAACTGTAACGATTAATACATCACTTGAATATGCGGCACCGCACATTTTAAATGTATCATTTGTCGGTTTAAAACCAGAAGTAGTCGTTCATGCTTTAGAAGAACATGGTGTATATGTATCGACGAAGTCTGCTTGTTCTTCAAAAGCAAATGAAGTGAGCCGAGTACTAGTGTCAATGGGAGTACCGCACGCCGCAGCTACAAGTGCGATTCGCATTAGTCTAGCACCGGACAACACGATGGAAGAAGTAAAACAATTTGAAGGTATTGTTAAAGAGACAATGCCAAAATTATATGAAGTGATGAGGTAAAGAAATATGATGACATATGAATATATTTTAGTTCGTTATGGAGAAATGACGACAAAAGGAAAGAATCGTTCTAAGTTTGTAAGTACGTTAAGAGATAATGTGAAATTCAAATTAAAAAAATTCCCAAACATTAAAATTGATGCAACACATGATCGTATGTACATTCAGTTAAATGGCGAAGACCATGAAGAAATTTCTGAAAGATTGAAAGATGTATTTGGTATTCATAAGTTTAACTTAGCAATGAAAGTACCATCAGAATTAGAAGATATTAAAAAAGGTGCATTAGCAGCTTTCTTACAAGTAAAAGGTGATGTGAAAACATTTAAAATTACAGTGCACCGTTCTGATAAGCGCTTCCCAATGAAGACGATGGAGTTACTTCCAGAAATCGGTGGGCACATTTTAGAAAATACAGAGGATATCACAGTAGATGTTCATAATCCAGATGTGAATGTACGTATAGAAATTCGCAGTGGTTATAGCTATATTATGTGTGGTGAGCACATGGGAGCAGGCGGTTTACCAGTTGGCGTTGGCGGAAAAGTAATGGTACTTCTTTCTGGTGGTATCGATAGCCCGGTAGCAACTTACTTAACGATGAAACGCGGCGTATCTGTGGAAGCAGTTCATTTCCATAGTCCACCTTTCACAAGCGAGCGCGCGAAACAAAAAGTAATCGATTTAGCACAAGAGTTAACGAAATACTGTAAACGTGTAACACTTCACCTTGTTCCATTTACTGAAGTGCAAAAAACGATTAATAAAGAAATTCCATCTAGCTATTCTATGACAGTTATGCGTCGTATGATGATGCGTATTACAGAGCGTATTGCAGAGGAGCGTAATGCACTTGCAATTACGACTGGTGAAAGTCTTGGACAAGTAGCAAGCCAAACGTTAGATAGTATGCATACGATTAACGAAGTAACAAACTATCCTGTTATTCGTCCGCTTATTACGATGGATAAATTAGAAATTATTAAAATTGCAAAAGAAATTGGAACGTATGATATTTCAATTCGTCCATATGAAGACTGCTGTACAGTATTCACACCAGCAAGTCCATCGACGAAACCGAAGCGTGAGAAAGCAAATCGTTTTGAAGCGAAGTACGATTTCGCGCCGTTAATTGAAGAGGCTGTAGCGAACAAAGAAACAATGGTATTACAAACAGTAGAAGTAGTGGCTGAAGAAGAAAAATTCGAAGAACTTTTCTAAACCCATAAATTACCACATTCAAATGTGCATGAAGTCATGTTGTTTATCACACTCTATACTCACAAGGAGGTGATACAACATGGCAAGCACAAATAAATTAGCAGTATCTGGTGCTCAAGCAGCATTAGATCAAATGAAATACGAAATCGCTCAAGAGTTTGGTGTTCAACTTGGAGCTGATGCAACATCTCGCGCTAACGGATCTGTTGGTGGCGAAATTACTAAACGTCTAGTTTCACTAGCTGAGCAACAATTAGGCGGTTACCAAAAATAATCCCATATACGATGGCTTAGAAAGAGCGGGTTCTCCCGCTCTTTCTTTTTTTTGTCATTATTTATCCCGCTATTTGTGGGCAGTAATCCCACCTCGAAATTCGGCGAATACGAAGAAGTTAGGTGGGAGTCTTACGGCCCGTAAAGGCCCGATTGGTGCGGGCTAATAATCAGTGGGGGATGGACAAAACCCCCACTGATTAAAGTTTCACTTTATCGATAAATCGATATAATTTTATTCAACGGTTCGACATAAATATAAAAAATTTGTCAAAAGAAGAGGGTTCAAAATTCACAGAAAATTCTTTATTATATAAGAGAGGCATAGAAATAAAGGAGGATGTTTATGAAGAGAGAGGAATTGTTGGCGCCGCCATCTTATAACTTAGTTTCGGAAATAGAGAAATATACGAGTGATAAAGAGAAGCTTGCTTTAATTTGGCAAGATGATAAAGGGAATAGACGAGAGATTACATATTTTGAATTAATGCAAGGTGCGAATAGAATTGGAAACGCTTTTATAAAAAGTGGCTTACAAAAAGGGGACAAGCTCCTTATTATGATGCCGCGCTTAATTGAAGCTTACATGACGTATATTGCTGCGATTAAAGCAGGATTTGTCGTTATTCCAAGCTCAGAAATGTTGCGTAAAAAAGATATTGAGTATCGTATTGGGCACGGAGAAGTAAAGGCTATCGTAAGTTACGAACCGTATATTGGACAATTTGACGGCGTAGAAGCGGTGGAATCTCTTCAAAAATTCGTCTTGAGCGAGCGTTCAGTAGATGGTTGGACGAATTTAAAAACAGCATTAGAAACAGAAAGTGACATGTTAGAAATGGCGAAGACAGATAAAGAAGATATGGTCTTTTTATCTTATACGTCAGGGACGACAGGAAATCCAAAAGGAGTTGTTCATACGCATGCTTGGGCATACGCTCATTTACGTACAAGCGCTCCGAACTGGCTCGGAATCGAAGAAGATGATGTTGTATGGGCAACGGCTAGTCCAGGTTGGCAAAAGTGGATTTGGAGCCCGTTTGTAGCGACTCTCGGTTCAGGTGCAACAGGATTTGTATACCACGGTAAATTTGAACCGAAAACATATTTAAATTTATTAGGCGATAATAAGGTGAATGTGCTTTGTTGTACACCGACTGAGTATAGATTAATGGCAAAGGTAGAAAACTTAAATGAGTACAATTTAGAAGCGTTACATAGCGCTGTATCAGCTGGTGAGCCGTTAAACAGAGAAGTGATTGAAACGTTCCAAAGGCATTTCGATATTACGGTAAGAGACGGTTATGGGCAAACGGAAAACACATTACTTGTTGGGATAATGAAAGGGATGGATATTAGACCAGGATCAATGGGAAAACCAACGCCAGGAAACCATGTTGATATCGTAAATGAAGAAGGTATTCCGGTGCAGGTAGGAGAAGTTGGTGATATTGCAGTTCACATTGAAACACCAGCACTCTTTAAACAATATTATAAAGACGATGAGCGTACAGCGATGCAATTCCGCGGTGATTATTATATTACCGGTGATAAAGCGAAAAAAGATGAAGACGGCTATTTTTGGTTTGAAGGACGCGGAGATGATATCATTATTAGCTCTGGCTATACAATCGGGCCGTTTGAAGTAGAAGATGCACTTGTAAAACACCCATACGTAAGAGAATGTGCGGTTGTTGCAAGTCCAGATGAAATTCGCGGAAGTGTTGTGAAGGCATTTATCGTATTAAGAGAGAATATAGAAAAGAACGAAGAAACATTAATTCCAGTGCTCCAACAACACGTCAAAGAACTCACTGCACCATATAAATACCCTCGCAAAATTGAATTTGTAGATGAACTACCAAAAACGATTTCCGGAAAAATTCGCCGTATTGAACTTAGAAAACAAGAGATGGAGCTTCCTTCAAAATAATTTTGAAAATGAGGAAGTAAATAGTTGAATGAAATGTAAAACGTATGATATTATAAAAACGAACACAAGTTCGATTTTATAAATTTAAAAAAGAGGTGTCCGTATGATTTTAGGTATTAATCCTTACTTAGTTTTAGATGGTAGTGGGCAAGAAGCTGTACAATTTTATAAAGAGGCGTTAGACGCAAAAGTAGAAGTAATGCAAACTTTTGGTGACATGCCTGAAAATCCAGAATACCCGATTCCAGCTGAAGCAAAAGAGCGCGTTTTACATGCTCATTTAAAAGTTGGTAATACTGAACTTATGATTTCTGATACATTCCCAGGTCAAGGGCATGCGATCGGATCTCAAGTAACAATCGCAATTCGAATTAATAACGCAGAAAAAGCGAAAGAAGTATTTGATAAGTTACAAGAAGGTGGAGAAGTTATCATGCCACTTCAAGAAACTTTTTGGAGCCCAGCATACGGACAATTGAAAGATAAATTTAATATTGAATGGCAAGTTACAACGAAACCTACTGAACAAAAATAATTTTTAGAAAAGCACCATTTTTAATCGAAATGGTGCTTTTTTTATACACTTTAATCTCGTAGACTAAAGTAAAAAGGGGATGAGTATATGGGAGAAATTTGGCATGGCGGAAGCATTTATACGATGCGAGAAGAGAATGAAAAAGTGGACGCCGTTTACGTTGAAAATGGCATCATTGTTGATGTGGGGAATAAAGATGAATTAGAAAATCGATATTCGGAAGTGAGGTCGTGTGACTTACAAGGGAAAACGATGATTCCAGGGCTTGTTGATAGCCATATGCACCTTATTGGGCATGGGGAGAGGTTACTTCGTCTAGATCTATCAAATTGCAAATCTTATAGCGAAGTGCTTACCCTTGTTCAGAATCGAGTAGAAGAAGCACCAAAAGGCTCTTGGATTATCGGAGAAGGATGGAATGAAAATAATTTTACAGATACAAAACATGTTCATATACGTGATTTAGATGAGATTTCTAAAGAACATCCGATTTTATTAAAGCGCGTTTGTCGTCACGTGACATGGGTGAATTCATACATATTGCAAGAAGCGAACATAACAGAAGCGACGCAAGATCCAAAGGGCGGAAAAATTGGTCGTGACTCATCAAATAAATTAACAGGACTTTTATATGAGCAAGGACAAGAGTTAATTAAACATGTTCAGCCTGAAATAGATGGAGTGTATTTGCAAAGGGCTCTGCAAACAGCGATTTCAGACTGCTGGCAATACGGATTAGTTGGCGGGCACACGGAAGACTTAAATTATTATGGCGGCTTTGAAAAAACGTACAATGCGTTTTCACACGTTATAAAAGAAATGCCATTTAAAGCACATTTGCTCGTTCATCATGAAGTAGCGAATGAGCGAAAAGAATATGAAAATGAGCACTATATTGAATTTGGGGCGATGAAGATTTTTTCTGACGGTTCTTTTGGCGGAAGAACAGCTTTATTAAGTGAGCCGTATGAAGATGCGCAGGAAACGAATGGAGTTGCGATTTTCTCACGTGAAGAGCTTGCAGGGTTAGTGAAGAAAGCACGTGATTTACATATGCCAGTTGCGATTCATACAATCGGTGATTTATCACTAGAATATGTCATTGATGCGCTTGAATTATATCCACCAGCAGAAGGATTACGTGACCGCATTATTCATTGCCAGCTTGCCCGTGAAGAATTAATTGAAAGAATGAAGAGTTTGCAAGCAATTATTGATATTCAGCCCGTCTTTGTTTCATCGGATTTTCCGTCAGTTATTGAAAAACTAGGAAAGCATCGTCTTCGTTACGCGTACGCTTGGAAGACATTACTTGGCGCAGGATTGCACTGCAACGGTGGATCTGATGCTCCAATTGAACAAGTGAATCCGTTTTTAGGTATATATAGTGCTGTTACACGTAGAAGCTTTATTGACGGCGTATGCTATATGCCAGAAGAAAGATTAACGGTATATGAGGCGGTTTCTTTATTTACAACAGGAAGTGCGTATGCAATTGGAAAAGAAGCAAATCGAGGGCAAATTACAAAAGGATATGAAGCAGACTTTACGATATTAGACCGTAATGTTTTTGAAATTGAGGCGGAAGAAATAAAAGAAGTACAGGCAGAAATGACCGTCATTGATGGGGAGATTGTTTATAGAAAAGATGTGTGAAAATATATCAGCGATTTTCGGAATATATCGACCGCAACTCGAAATATATCAGCGATTATTGAAATATATCGACCGCAATTCAAAATATATCAGCGATTTTTAAAATATATCGATTTACCGACAAAAGCTGACAATAATGGCGACTGCATAGTAAGAGATGGCTGCCCACACCAATCGGGGGAAATAAATAACCGTCGAATTATGGAAATCCCATAATTCGACGGTTATTTTATTACTATAAAAACGTTCTCTGTACTTTTTCCCAGAAGGAATTGTTTTTTAATTTAACAGTTTTAATTTGTTTATCGCTTAAACGAACAACGGCTTTCTCCACTTGTTTAATGCTAAGTGCTTCGTTATCCATTCCGATAACAGGGTAATCATTGCCATCTGGTCTAAGTGTTAAAGTTAACGTACGCTCGTGATTTAAAAGAAACGGTGATCCGAGTGTACGGTATGTGTTGTTATTTAAAGATGCTAGTTCGCTTACTTGGAAACATGGGATAAGTGGATCGACAACGGCACCATGTAATGATTTATTGTAAGCGGTACTTCCTGTTGGTGTGGAGATAACTAATCCATCACCTCTAAATGTTTCAAAATGTAAATTGTCGACGTGTACATCTACGACAAATGTTTTAATGATGCTAGAGCGTAATGAAAATTCATTTAAACAATGGAAAGATGTACCGTGATCTACATCTACTTTAATTGTTGGATATTTTCGCACTTCAATTTCGTTTTTTGTAATTTCTTGAAGGGCTGTATCAATGTGATCGATGTGGAAATCGCAGTAGAAAGAAATTTCATCTTTCGTAGAAATACCTGCGTATAAGCAATCTTCTCTAAAGCCAGTTTTACGAACGGCTTGTAAGAAAGTTCCATCATTTCCAACACTGACGATAGCGTTTGCATTTTTTGGATGATCTAATATGGTAAATCCATTCTCCTCTAAAATACGATATACTGGTTTCATTTTTTCAACGAGTGTTACTTTGTCATCACCATAAAAGAAAAATAAATTGCGACGATTTGCCATTATGTATCCCTCCACTGCAGTTAAATTTTCTAGTTTTAGTGCTGCATATCATCAGATTTCATTCTGAATAATATGCTCAAATAGTATATTTCGATATGAAATGTCAAAATCCCTTTTTATTTTTAGAAAAATTTTTATATTCAATTTTATCAAAGGTTGTTTAATGATGAATAAACTTGTCGATAATGGGTATGGAGTGAAAGGATGGTACGAATGAAATGGCTCGTAATTGGAATGATAATTCTTCTACTTTTTATTTTGCTAATACTATTATCGAAAATATCGCTTAAGGTGACGTTTTTATATTCAGAAATGGAAAAACAGTGTTTATTTCAAGTGAAAATATGGATGATTCGATATACGTTTGATGTATTGGAAAGAATTGAAAAACAGCAGAAAAAAACGGGGCAGAAAATCGAAAAAGCTGAGAAAGATGGCGGAATAGATAATAAAATTATGGCACAACTTGATAGCATTGGAGAACTGATAAAAAAGCTTCAAGAAGTTCATACTATTGTTAAAGATTTTCTCAAACGAGTGAAAATCAATAGTTGGAAGTGGCATTCACAAATTGGAGCAGGCGATGCGGCTAGTACTGGAATTGTCACTGGGTATGCATGGGGGACAAAAGGAATGGCTGCTGGAGTTGTAGGACAATATATGCATATTGTCGACGTACCAGAATTTGAAATTACCCCTGTTTTTCAAGGGAAAGGATTTGCATCAAGGTGTGAGTTAACAGCATCTTTTCGTATATTTCGTGCTATAAAAACGGGTATCAAATTACTCACGTTTATGAGAAGACAAAGATCTGGTACGAACGAAAAATCAGTTCAATCATAGGGGGGATATAAAGTGGACCATCCAATTCAAGGTTTAATGACAACTGCAATGCAGCATTTAAAACAAATGACTGATGTAAATACAATTGTTGGTGACCCAATTAAAGCGGCAGATGGAAGTGTAATTCTTACCGTTTCGAAAGTCAGTTTTGGATTTGCTGCTGGTGGAAGTGAATTTGGTAAAGTAGAACATTCAGGCCGTCATCCATTTGGCGGGGGAAGTGGTGGAGGAGTTTCTATTAATCCTGTTGCCTTTCTTGTTATAAATGGAGAAGGTGTGAAAGTATTACACTTAGATAAGCAAACACACGTCATCGATAAAATAATTGAATTAGCGCCACAAGCTGTTGATAAAGTGAAAGAAATGATGGATAAACGAAAAGAAGATGATCCTGAATTTCAAATTTAACGAATAAAGAAGCTGATCAGTGGATTAGCTTCTTTAATTTTTTTGTAAATAAAGCGATTTTATTTGCATTATCGATAGGGACAAACTATCATTTACATTGTACATATTTTGTTTAAAATAAGGGAGGATTTTTAAGTGGCAAATGTAACTTTTAAAGGTAACCCAATGACTTTAGTTGGAACAGAAGTTAAAGTTGGCGATCAAGCGCCTAACTTCCAAGTATTAGCAAATGACTTATCTCCAGTAAGTTTAGAAACATACAAAGGTGAAGTGAAATTAATTAGTGTTGTACCTTCAATCGACACAGGTGTATGTGATGCACAAACTCGTCGTTTTAACGAAGATGCAGCAGGTATTGAAAACGCGAAAGTATTAACAATTAGCGCTGATTTACCATTCGCTCAAAAACGCTGGTGTGCAGCAAACGGTTTAGAAAATGTTGTAACACTTTCTGATCACCGTGACCTTTCATTCGGTGAAGCTTACGGCTTAGTAATGAAAGAACTTCGTTTACTTGCTCGTGCAGTATTCGTAGTAGATAGCAATGACAAAGTAGTTTACGCAGAATACGTAGGCGAAGGTACAAGCCATCCAAACTATGAAGCAGCATTAGAAGCAGCTAAATCTGCGAAGTAATAATGTGAAGGAAATGACCTCTTATAAAGAGGTCGTTTTTTCTCATATATTGCTGCTCAATGGTACCAATATATGAGAAAAAACGTTATATCATATATAACTTAAAAGGGAGCTCTTTACAGGAGGTCGCTTTTTCTTTTTGGAAAAAATCACTTTGTGGTATGATATAAGTTATGTGTAAAAGAGAGAAGGAGGAATGTACGTGAGTCAGGCAGTAGAAACATTATTTTCTATTTTTGATTCTTCTACGGTAGTTTTACGTAAAGAATTAGATGTAACATATTTAGAGGCGCTTGTAGAAACAGGTGATAACTTGTTTGAGGGAGCGATTTTACAAGAGGAATTATCCGAATCAACAATTGAAAGGTTGAATCGTGAATATAGTACGTTTAATGAAGAAACATATAAAGGGGAAGAAATTCGTAAAGCATTTCAGCTAGCCATTTTAAAAGGAATGAAAGAAGGCGTGCAAGCGAATCATGAAATGACGCCAGATGCAGTTGGAATGTTCGTGAGCTACTTATTCCATAAATTTATGCAAGGTCAAAAAGAAATTACAGTTTTAGACCCTGCAATTGGAACGGGTAACTTAATGACTACAGTGTTTAATAGCGCCAAAGAAGAACTAGCAATGAGTGGATTTGGTGTAGAAGTGGATGAAGTGCTAATTAAACTTGCTTTAGTAAATGCGAATTTACAAAAGCATGCAATCGAATTCTTCCATCAAGATGGACTAGCGCCACTTTATATTGATCCAGTTGATGCAGTTGTTTCAGATTTGCCAATTGGTTACTATCCAAATGAAATCGGTGCAAGTGAATATACATTAAAAGCAGATGAAGGAATGTCATATGCGCATCACTTATTTATTGAACAAAGTGTGAAACATACGAAAGAAGGCGGGTATTTATTCTTCTTAGTACCAAACTTCATTTTTGAAAGTGATCAAGCGCCAAAGCTACATGCATTCATTAAAGAAACATGCTTTATTCAGGGATTGTTACAGCTACCTGTTTCCATGTTTAAAAACGAGAAAAATGCAAAAAGTATATTTGTTCTCCAAAAGAAAGGCCAGGATGTAATAATGCCGAAACAGGCACTATTAGTGGAATTACCTAAATTCTCCAACATGAAGGCTATGGAGAACATGATGGAGCAACTAAATACGTGGTTTGCAACACATAAGTAATGCCAGATATATGTAACAGGGTTAGTAAATAATGTAGTACAGTTGTATAAAATATGGAATATTTTTTAATATATACAAGATTTAACTGAATCTTTTTGAAATCTGTAATATATTTTTTTTCTTGGTGTTACAATTTTTTCACTTGAAATATATGTCGGACGATGTTTAAATTAAAATCGTGAGTATAAAATTTACTAATGATGAAACGTTTTCATAATGAGTGAATTTAATTAGATAAAATCGAGCGGTTTGTGGAATGATCCACACAACTACCAAGAGAAAAAGGGGCGAAAGACTAGATGTCAAAAATCATCGCGATTAACGCAGGAAGCTCTTCCTTAAAGTTCCAATTATTTGAAATGCCAAGTGAAACAGTATTAACAAAAGGTTTAGTAGAACGTATCGGTTTAGAAGATAGTGTCTTCACAATTACTGTAAATGGCGAAAAACAAAAAGAAATTACAAACATCCCAGATCATGCAGTAGCAGTTAACATGCTTCTTAAGAAATTAACTGAAAACGGAATCGTAAAATCTCTTGATGAAATTGGCGGTATCGGTCACCGTGTTGTACACGGCGGCGAAAAATTTGCTGATTCTGTTTTAATTAATGATGAAGTATTAGCTGATATCGAAGACTTAAGCGATTTAGCACCACTTCACAACCCAGCAAACCTTGTTGGTATTAAATCATTCCAAGAAGTACTACCAAACGTACCAGCAGTAGCAGTATTCGATACAGCATTCCACCAAACAATGCCGGAATCTGCATTCCTATACAGCTTACCATATGAGTACTATGAGAAATTTGGCATCCGTAAATACGGTTTCCACGGAACTTCTCATAAATACGTAACTGAGCGTGCGGCTGAATTATTAGGTCGTCCAATTGAAGGCTTAAGCCTACTTTCTTGTCACTTAGGTAACGGTGCAAGTATCGCAGCAGTAGAAGGCGGTAAGTCTATCGATACTTCTATGGGCTTCACTCCACTTGCTGGTGTAACAATGGGTACACGTTCTGGTAACATTGACCCTGCGTTAATTCCATACATCATGGAAAAAACAGGCCAAACTGTAGAAGAAGTAGTTAGCGTATTAAACAAGAAGAGTGGTATGTTAGGTCTTACTGGTTACTCTAGTGACCTACGTGACATCATTGCGAAAGAAGAAGAAGGCGACCACCGTGCGAAAGTAGCACTTGACGTGTTCGTAAGCCGTATCCATAAATACATCGGTTCTTACACAGCTCGTATGAAAGGCGTTGACGCTATCATCTTTACAGCTGGTGTAGGTGAAAACAGTGCAGTTATTCGTGAGCGCGTATTAGAAGGCCTTGAGTACATGGGTGTATACTTCGACGTAAAACGCAATAACGTATTCGGTGAAGAAGCATTCATCAGCTTCCCACACTCTCCAGTAAAAATTATCGTAATTCCAACTGACGAAGAAGTTATGATTGCTCGTGACGTATTACGTCTTGGAGATATTGGTTAATATATGCATGAAAAAGACGAAATCCTAAAGGA